>NZ_JAYGHC010000041.1:0-47024 GCF_034932285.1 Cronbergia sp. UHCC 0137 | reverse complement strand
ATCTCCACTTATTGTTAATAAAGCGGCAATGCTGTTAAGAGTGTTGTTCTCTATCAGGTCATTTTCTGTACCATCATTAGTATTATCAAATACGTCAATGATGTCATTGTCTGCACCAGCGTTAACTGTTGTGGCGGCATTAATTGACTTGATGCGAATGTTATCTTCTCCAGAACCAGTATTAATGTTGGTAATAGCCTGTGTTGCATTCACTAATACAGCATCATTATTATCACCAGTGTTAATCTCCAGGTTGCCAACAGCATTATTCACGGTTACTACATCCTTACCTAAACCACTGTTGACAGTAGTTTGTCCACTGTGGGTGCTGTCTATTGTAAAGGTATCATCACCTGTACTTAGATTAACAGTTAGGGCTTCTGCGCTGTAAGTGATAACTCCCACCATACCCAGTCCTATCAACTGAGTGCTAGTTAAGATTCCAGTGTTAACATCACCGACTACTGCACCGTTGCCGGTCTCGTCACCAACACCTTGCTGTGAGCCGCCACTACTGCTGCCACCGTCTACATCAGTAACTGTAATATTGTCATTTCCTGTATCACCAATAATGGTTAATTGTGCAGCAATGTTATTGATGGTGTTGCTGTCGTCATAAATCTGAACTGTATCGTTGTTAGCACCAGTGTCAATGGTAGTTGCTGCATTAATCCCTTTAACCCGAATTGTATCATTGCCCTCTTGGGTACTGATATTTGTCTCACCTTCAGCGTTGTTGAGGATCAAGGTATCATTACCGGCTCCAGTCTTAAAGTCAACAATGCCAGTAAATAGGTTGGTAAGGTTGATGTTGTCAACATGAGAACTTAATTGAATTTCTAATGCTTCTATGGTGTTGTATTGGAGAATACTGGAAAGACCTAATCCATCAATGTAGTCGTTGTATATCGTTGTAGATTCATTGAAACCAGGGCTGTTAGAGTGATCAATTTTCAGGCGATCGCTTCCAGCATTACCTTGAATGGAGAAGTTAAATCCGCTACTAACACCAATGATGTTAGGATTATTCAAAGTCACGGTATCATTGCCAGAACCCAGAATAATACCTAATCCCTCAAAGTCAATGTAGTTAACATTACCACCAGCAATAAAGTCGGCTAAATCTATGGTGATGTCCAAATCATCTGTACGAGCAGAGTAATCTTCACCAAAGACATCAGAACCACCATTACCATCTAAGGTGAGTGTGGCAGTAACACCATTGCCAGCCGTAACAGCATCATTACCAGAACCCAGTTGCAGAGAGATATTTTGGATTTGGTTGTAGTTAATAGTAGTTCCTAAACCCAATATCTGAGTTGCTGTAAACACAACTGAACGACCAATTGAATCGGCACTGTTATCTATATTCAGGTTATTAGTGCCTATGCCACCGTTGACTGTAAATTCTCCAGTAAAGCTACTGTAACGATGACTATTATCCCCTAGATTAATTACATCGCTACCACCTTGAGTATTAATGGTTGTATTTTGACTACCATCTAACACAGTGACAATATCTGCGTCATTTCCAGTGTTGATTGTCAAGCTACTACTGTTGATGTTTCCATTTAATGCAACTGTACTACCTACTCCTGGATCTACAATACCAATGTCTGCATTCACCGTCACCTGACCGCCAGCGATAATCCACGCCGAGGAGTTAAGTATGATATCATCACCAGCTTCGAGGGTAATATTGCCACTAGATTGAATGGTTGCGTTATTGTTAATCGACAGGTTATCTCCATTAGCAGCCGAATCATTGGCTGTAAGAAAAATATTGCCACTAGCACTAACATAACCAGCAATGTTTAATGGGCTGTAAGTGTCAATATCAATTACACCACCATTGACACTTACATTATTAACAGTTAAGGCTCCATAGTTGTCTATATAAACTGAGCCGCTGCTAGGATTAATCGTCAGGCTATCAACAGACATCTGGAAGCGGTTAGAACTGCTACCAATACCACCGCTAGTTGCTTTGAGTGTGACAGAACTTGCTTCAATATCCCGTAAACCGGAACCGCTAATAATCTGTGTTCCTGATAAAATGACTGTTCCTGCATTTTGAATGGAATTAGTTGTAATAGTGCCGCCAGAATTAATACTCACATTCCCAGCGGTTTTAATGCTTTCAGCCACAATAGCACCACTGGCATTCACGTTCACACTTCCGGCTGCTTTAGATTCAGCAGTCAGGGTAGTTGCACCTGTAGCTATGTTAATGTCTCTCAGGGCAGCCACTTGAATATTTCCAGAAGACAAGACTGTTCCTGATGCGGTGCTAACATTACCACCGATTAAATTGTTATTGGTGGTGGTGAAATAGCCAGTGGATGCTACAACTAACTGACTGGTGCTTGGCGCACCATTAAAGATCATGTCAGACCCAGTAGAAATTTCCACTGTTCCGGCTGTGGTGAGCATTTGCTGGAAGCTCAAATTGCCTAAATCCCTTTGAGCTTTGAGAATAATCTTGTCAGCGTTGACATTAAAGGTTGCAGATTCTCCCTCTGATGCTCCTAGTTGAATTGCTCCAGCTAATTCTGTGTACATCTTGGCTTGAAGATTCAAGCTACTGGGGTTACTAACTGTAGTGAACTTCACCTGTACGTCACTATAGCTGGGGTTGTTAGCAGTAAACACTGTAACATCCGATTCAGTTGAATAAACTATGTCAGGAGTAGGAATGCCACTTACATCTCTCAATACAGCATAAGCATACTGTCCATCAGTACGTTGACGAGTATAAACTACTGTATCTGTGGGCAGATCTTTGTAGTAATCTCTGCCATCATTACCAGTAAAGACATATTTTCCGCTTAAATTGTCTCGAATTTGGGTTTGGATGGTGTTTAATACAGGAACTAAAATCAGATTTTCCTTTTCCTGTGTCGTCAGTTCCACTAACGCATTATTGACAACTTTGTAGGTTTTTGTCTGTGCGGACTCTTCTGCTTTATCTAAATAGTAATCAACACGGGTGGCGTAATCACGATAGCGATAATAACCAACGAAATCTCCTTCAACGACTTGATTACCCCGTGCTACCAAGTTAATACTCGTTTCTCCGTTTGTTTTCGGGGTCAGATTACTAAAGGTTTGGGAAGAGATAACTATGTTACCTGATCCCACTTCTAGGGATAGATTGTCTGTCTTAATGGTAGGTAGTTTAATACTTCCTTGAATTAATCCAGATTTACCAAACTCTAAAATCAGATTTTCTGCTTCTAGGACGATAGCTGAATTGACATCAAGCTGTTTAGCTGCTGAGAGAATCAAGGTTTGACTGCTCAAAAGTTTGTCTGTATCGGCAGTATTCAGCAGGTCAATCACCAAATCTTCGGTGTCACTGTTGAGGTCAATAGTACCGCCACCGGCCGTGAGTTGGGCTGATGTTCTGAGAGTACCGATGTTAGAAAGGATGATATCACCAGTGGTGGAATTAATGCTAGAGACAGAAAGGGCGCGATTGGTATTGCCTACTATACCTACACCTTGAATCTTCACATCACCATAGGCGTTAGCACTGATTTCGCCTACATTCACCTCAATTAAACCAATGTTGCCAGTGTTGGCGTTAGTTGTGAGATGGGCTTTGGCGGAAATAAGTTCAGCAATGCCATCATTTTCGTTAATGGCGAGAATATCACCGCCTGAATTGGCCGTGAGGTTGATTTGGCTGAAGCTATTGTCATCATAGTTACTGTATAGACCAGCATCAATTTGTCCAATGGTCATGTCGCCATTAGAGGTGAGGCTAAAGGTGCGAGCTTGGCTATTGTCAATCAGTTTGACTGAGGTAGCAGTCAGGCTTCCTGTTGTTGTGAGGGTAAAGTTGCCGTTACCAATGTTCGCGGAAGTTAAGTTGAGGTTAGTAGCATTATTGTTAATTGTGGCGTTACCAGCACCACCAGCGACTAGACTCAGGTTACTAACTTGAGTGTAGAGGTCAAAATTACCGTTAACAGTATTTACAGCTAAGGTATTGGCAATGATGCGGTTGGTATTATTGCGAGTAATGCTACCAGCGGAGATGTTGATATTTCCTGCTGATAAGTAAGCTGCTGCATCTAGGTCAAGGGTTAATACACCGTTGGCATTTAAGGTTAAGTTATCAGGTGCTTGTAATCTGTCAACGGTAACTGCTCCTGTGCCTAGAACTGCAATATCATTACCTGTTCCTAAAGCTCTGACATTTTTTAGACGAATACCATTAATGGCGTTAATAATGATGTTGCCATTAGTGGAAGTTACTGTGGTATCAACATCACTACTAGCCTTCTTATCTACGGTGAGGTCAATGTTGCCTGTATTGCTGTTGCTAACATTGAGGGTGGTGGCTTTGACGTTGGTGCTAATGCCAGATTTCGCTGTCAGTGTGGTAGTATTGGCACTGATTAAGCCGTGTTGGCGATCGCCATTTTGGGCAAATTTGTAGTTATTAATACTTCCCTCATCGGCAGTCATGGTGACAGTACCCGTGTCCAGCCAACCAGAAGGTAGGTCTATATTACCAGTGGTTGTACCTGCTGTAACAGTAATGCTACCTGTTGCGCCTGTTTGCAGGTAAGTAAAGGCATCTCCAGTCACATTGCCGTTACCACCAACTTGACCGACTCTAGCGGTGATACTATTGTTCGCACTAACGAAACCAGCTAAATTCAGATTATTTCCGGCATTGAACTGAACATTACTACCATTATTACCAATTGTTCCAGCGATCGCATTCCCACCAAAATCAATATCACCAGTAGCAGTATTCGTAATCAGGTTAATTTGTCCACTATTGCCAGCAGCACGTAATTCACTAAAGTCAGAAACAATGATATTGGCGGCTGTAATATTGAGGTTATTTTGAGTGTTAATAATGGAAGGTGCAGCTAGGGTATCGTTGGCGTTAGTTCCAGTTGGTAATTTACCCTTCACTTCTACATCATTACCACTGAGGATATTGATATTTGCATTAATACCAGTTGTCGCAATTTCCCCAGTAATACTAACCTTGCCACCTGCGTCAATAGTAATACCATTTACTGCTTGAATAGAACGATTACCAAATTGACCAAAGGGCTTTTCATTACCAGGATCGGAGCGTTCAACTATCCAAATGGTTTGATCTTCGGTAATGTTCTCTGTGCGGTATCTATTCTCAGTCTTAATTTCTACATTCTTAATCAGAATATCGCGGGTTTCGTATTTTGGACGGTTATCGTAAATATCCTCTGCATTACTTACCCATTGATAGTTGATAGTTTGGCGTGTGTCGTAAATGGTTGCATTTTTTGATGTCCAGTTGTAGAGGTAGTCATACTGGGTTTCGTATAAAGAATCACCTCTCCAATCTAAGCCCCAGTGATAGAGTTTGAGAGAAGAAATAGTGTCGTTGGGGGGTAAAGCAAACAGTCCATAGTTCAAAGGACCAACACCCTGATAAGCATTACCGCCAAAGTAAGCATCCGTGTACAATATGATTTTATACCCAGAAGGAAGTTGCATTGAACTGTAGGTATCATTTAATCGCACGGTGGGATGTGCGCCAACTGAATAACGGGTTCCATCTCCACCATAGTCTTTATGTTGACGAAGTAAGACACTATTTGATGCAGTCAATGGTGAACCATCGTAATCAAATACCCAGTCATATACTTGATAACTTCTGGAATCGTAACCAACAAGGACATTATTACGGGTTGCAAAAGTCGATTGACCAGAAAGACTGGCAGTATTTAGGATGTAAGCCTCATAGGGAGCGTAAGTGTATCTGCTAAGAAGATCATAACTTTGTGTTTTACCCTGACCATTCCAAACTGGAGTTTGACCATGAACCGGAGTGCCACCGCGTTCAATAATCGAATAATTACGATTACCACTGTCGTAGTAACTTACATCCCAACGCGCAGGGCTATTATCATAATCATTAATCCAAACACCATTTTTAACATAGGCTGTTAAAGTTGATTTATCTTGAGTGTACTTAGCCCTTGCCGTATCCCAGTAGTAACCAACATTTTCACTCCAGTCTGTGGGGCTAGTGCTTTGAACCACTCGCAACACATCATTTTTAACGTCAGCTTGGGCACCCACAGGTAGACGAATATATTTATCACTCCAGTTGTCTACCTGAATATTAATAATCTCTTTGCTAGTGGTAGACTTCCAACTGGGATTCCAATCTATAACTGTGGCATTACCATTGATTGTTTGATTCTGCTTGAGGTTACTAAAGCTGAAATCATAGAGTTTGTAATAACCCAAAGACTTGATTACCGCGTCTTTTTGTGCCGGACTCAATTGATTAAAGCTGTGGTCAACACTAGGTGTAGTTACCCCACTCCAGTTGATATTAGAATTCGTGTAATCAACCTTGTTCACAAACCATTCACGTTCAGTTTGTGTAACAGGATTCCAGTAACTATCTTGAGTGAGGGTGGTGTTCATAGAATAGAACTTATTCCCTACTCTCACAGACTCAGTTCCTACCTGTTCGGTAACTGTGGTAGGTATCCAGTTGACCACTTCTACCTGAATCGTACCATCAGCAACCTGAATTGTACCTGTAACAACAGGGACAGTAACAGCATATTGATTAATAGTAGGGACGGGTACTGGTTTAGTACCGATTCCCTCCGTAGATTCAGCATCAACAGTAACAGTACCACCAGCCAATATCGTTACTTCACCTGTGGTAGCTGCTAATGTTCCTGTACCGTCGATCAGAATATTACCACCACTTAACTGAGAACGGGTGATGTTGCCACGTAGTGTACCAAGTGACCAATTGGGGTCAATGCCAGCCCGGACTAATAAATTACGTTCGGCTGTGACTAAACCGTTAATTTCGGCTTCGGAGACTACATTGATGGTGATATCACTATTCGCACCACTATATAAATACCCTTGTACCCAAAGACTATCAGCAATTACTTCTATATCTTGATCAGAGTCTACCAGCGCTCTAGTTAGCGGTGCTGCGCTACGGGCAATCACCACTTCACCTGTTCCATGAATTTGAATTGCTGGGTCGGTTAAAGATAGACTGCCATTACCATAGGTTTGAATGAGAGCATTGTTGGGAAGAATGGATGCTTTAGGATTACTTTCTTCGTAGTCAACCAGGTAGAGGTTGTCACCCTGAATTATGACCTGGCTTCTCGCTCCCACGGTGCTGTCAATGAAGATGTCACCAGCATTGTTTTCACTAATAATAGTGACTTTTTCTGGTCTAACAGTGGAGGAATTATCAACAACCGTTACGGGAGCAACTTGACCACTAATCACAATTCCTGCTTCGGCAGAAATATTAATGAAACCACCAACTCCGGTTTCTAGGATACCACCGCTCACACGGGTGAGACTATCAAGGTCTTCTGTGCTGGAAACGGGGGCTGTACCTACGGCTAATAAAGTTCCGTTTTCATCTACATATTCCCCATTGGCATTGATGTAGAAACCGGAACTATTAAGTGAACGTCCTTGGCTATCTTCATAAACCAATGCTGTGAGCATTAATCCATAACCATCGGCGTTTGTACCACCATCTAAATTAAGATTGCGTTCAGCTTTGAGGTAGCCATTGACTAACAATAAACCTGCACTATCAATGGTGATGTCTGCATTGTTGTCATAAGCCTGAATTAAGCCATCAATTTCTATCTGACCTTGGGCATTAATATTAATGCTAGTATCGGTGTCATTGGCAAAACTTACAACTTCCGTTTCACCAAAGCGGGCGGTGGTGTCACTCTTAATTGAACTGAGACTATTCATGCGGAAGTCTAGTTGATTTACACCACCATTAACGTTGATGTTGATGTTGCCAGTTGCCTTGGCTGAACCGCCACGAGTTACCAATGTATTGCTACCATCTGCTCCTGCTCCACCAAAGGTAACTATATCTGCGGCGGTAAGGTTAATAGTGGCTGCTTTGCCTGTCCATGTGAGAGTATTATCAATCAGATCCGCACCTGCCAAGAGAGAACCAACTACGTTGATGATATTCCCTGTAACATTAATGGTGCTGTTATTGGCACTGGTGAGCAGACGGACGGCAGAATTTATATTAACTGTGCCTGTACTATTGATGGTCAGATTATTGACTGCGGCTGAATCGAAGCCTTGCTGTTGATAATTACCATCTACCAGAATTGTCCGACCCAGGTTAATACTACCGTTGGCGTTGGTTTGATTGAGTGTGAGAACTTCACCTGTTCCTTCGACTAAGATTTGACCGTTGTAAGCCCAAATGCTATCTCCTGCGGTAATACTCACTGACCCTTGACTAATTATGTCGGTCATCAAGGTGGCTGTATCTGTGGCGGAAATCAGGAGTTCTTTGGTGTTAGCATTACCATCACCTTGGTTTTGACGCAGCACCCCTTCAATGTTGACGTTTTTACCTGTGAGGGAAATATCACCATCTGTTAATATCCGTCCAGAGGTGCGAGCTAGGGTCAAATCTCCAGATGTAGCAGTGATACCAATGGTGGTCATATTGGCACTGTTTTCACCAATGGTACTGTCTATGATCACATCATTCAAACCTGTGATGTTGAGGGAACGAGCATCTATTTTGCTGGTTCCGAAGGTGTGAACACTGGTTTGTCCAAGAACTACATTTTCTCCAGCGCTGAATTGAACTTGATCATTTGCGGTCAAGCTACCGTGTAGTTCTATGGTGTTGTTGGCAGTGAGGCTAATATCTGAACCTGTACCACCAGCGATGATGTCACCTTTGACTATGCCATATTCGCCGATGTTGAGGTTGATTGAACCATTGACGGTTTCCAGTAGCCCTGTCCAATCGAGGTCGATATCTATACCGTCTGGAGATGTACCACTGTGAAGAGCGATCGCACTTTCCCCGATCACTTTTCCTGCTATATATAATTTACCGTTGGTTTCTGTGGGTGAACCAATACTGACTACTGAACCAGTCCCAACCGCTTTGACTGCGTAAGGCAGACTGGAAGTTAAATTGCTGGTTAAGTTGGTGAACCCTAGCAGATTCGCATTACTAGAACCGCCTTGAATTAAGTTAAATCCGTAAGAACTGGTCAACATTAACCGACCTTCTCGGATCTTCACTTCCATGTCTGCGTCATCGAAACCAGTGTAGTCACTATTAAGAGGACGAGCAATAGTGTCTTGAGACGTTACCACCTTCCAACTAGCATTTTTGATTGCATTGTCGAGATCAGCTACCAAATCATCAAGTTTAGTATTATTGGCTGTTACTGAGTTCGGTAAAGTGACATTAGATTCAATCTCAAAGCCAACTTTATCAATGCGTAATCTCAAGGTCACATCTTGACTGACAACACCCGTCGCTAACTCATGGAAACCAGCCGCTTCAATTTCGTTGGTATGTGCAGGGGCAAGGATGGCGACCTCTCCGGCTGCATTCAAGTTGATTTCACTGTTAGCTTTCCAAGTTTCTAACTGAGTTGAACCATATAAAACTATGCCTTTGCCAGAATAATTATATATTCCTTGTGGGTCGTCGGCGGCGTTTGGTTCTACAGGGTCTATACCACCAATCAGGTCAATTGTTTTACCAGCTTTCAGAGTTTGACCAATGCGGATTTGATCTCCTGCGGTAATCTTGATGGTTGAATCGCCACCAAAGTTATTGTTATAACGACCCATGTATTTGCCATTGCTGTCTCTAACTTGGGTAACTTCACCACCAGGTAACAATAAACCTTGGATATCTGCATCTTGAGTAGAATTGATTTCAATAGAACCATCTGCATCATTGGTAACTAATTCACTAGCAGCATGGACATATACACCTGTTCCTGAACTGTGTGTACCACCATCAATTTCAATGTGGTCATTGGCGAATAAGTAACCACCGGTTTGAATAGCTGCACCTTGTTCGTTAACTGTATTACCACCAATGAATGCTTGACCTTGGGCGTTAATATCAATTTCGCCGTAATTACCTGACCAAGTAACCGTTTGAGTAAGCAGATTACCATTGCTATCAAAGGTTTGATCTAACTGACCACCAGCTACCAAGGTTCCCATCATTTCTAAATTACCGTTGCTGTTGATAGTCAACAAACCACCGGAGTTATCGGAAGTCAGACCGGCTGCTGTTGCACCACCGGCAGTTGTCACTAACACAGATAAATTATTATCATCTGCACCAGCTACACCACCATTAATGGTGACAGCTTTGGAGGCTAATAAACCAGTATCTAGGAAAACTTGTTCACCGGCTGTAACCGTGACAGTAGAATCGTTTCCAGCCCAGGTGACACCGTTTGCACCAATTACTCCACCCGCAACCACTGCACCTAAAATATCAACGTCTTTTGCACCTTGGAGGTTGATAGCACTACCAGCTTGTCTGGTATTAACTCTGGATGTGGTGTGAACATAAACGCTAGAACCTAGACTGTTTGCCGTGTTTGTGCTAGTTCCATTGGCTAGATAACCACCCAAGATGTCAATTCTATCTTCAACGGTTAAGAAGCTTTCAATATATACCCAACCTTCGGAACGAATCTTCAGGTCAGAGTTTTGACCATTGACGTTGATATTACCTCGGAGAATTACATCATCGACAAATTCTAAATTAACTGCTGCATTGTCTGCGTTATTGGTGATAGTTCCAGTTAGGAAGAGGGAGAAAGCATCTGGTTGTAGGGGTTTCAGGTAGAGTTCATCGGGTAATCCTACTTCCAAATAATCATCATAGTTCGCTAAACGAGAAGTTCCAGCCACCATGTTGATTTGATTTTCGGTGGTAATTGCTCCCCTGATAAACAGACCATTATTTGCTGTTAAATCTAGGGTATCTGAGGTAATTGAACCCACACGCATATCACCGGAAATAACTTCGATGTCTGCATGACCTCCTGCGTCTACTTGGTTCACAAATAGGTCGTCTGTTGTCTCCTGAACATAAACGTTGCCTCCACTGACAACGGTTAATTCTCCATCAGTTACGGAATTAGTATTGATTTCTAAAACATCGGCAGCAGTACCAATACTACCCACCGCTTCTAATGTGATGTTTCTACCAATGACATCAGCCGTTGTATCTCCTGTGTCTACAATCGAGGTTAATGCCCGTAGACCGACATCAAATTGAGTTTCAATTACGCCAACTTTTAAGTCATGATCTAGGGAGTTAATGTAAATATCACCTTGTTGAGCCGTGATATTAATAGCACCGTCTAACAATAAATCAATATCAAGGTAGTTGGTATATTCGCCAATAGAACCTTGTGTTGATTGTAGATCGATTGCCGAACCACGAATATTCAGCAGATTTTTATTAATATCGGAAATTGAACCTTGAGCTTGTAAATCTACAGAACCATTGGCAAGAATACTATTGACGAATATATCGCCAGCAGGAACTTCAATGGTTACGTCACTACCAGCGTTAATCTTATCAATAGATAAGGAAGTGTTAGCAACTTGACGAATGTAAGTATTAGTTAGTGATTCTGCACTTAATTGGCTATCAGTACCAGACAACTCAATACGGAACGGAGTATTAGTCGTTGCCCCAGCAATAGTACCTTGAGACACCACTAATAAATTACCGATAGTGGTAATAGCTGCTGTATTTCCTGCGGTGTAATTATCAATGATGCTACCACCTGCCTGGAGTCGTACATCCCCACCAGCATTGACATGATTGATATTCAAGGTTCCGGCTGCCTGTACTGCAACGGCATCACCAGCATCAATAGTGGTAATGTTGGTAATCTCTATGTCAATATCATCAATTAATTGCAGAGTTAGGGATTCTACTACAGACTTATCCTGTACTAATTCTCCTTGAATTAGGTTGACATTCCCTACTCCGTCTGACGCATGATTTGCTGTTAGTTTTTGCCAAATGGTTGTATCACCATAGATTTGCTTACCTAAATCCAGGGTCTGATTTTGGCCTAAATATTTATAAAGTCCATATTCAACAGCGTTGTACTGCACCAGAACAGTTTGACCTGTTACTAAGGCTACTTCTTGCTCAATAGACTTATTGGTTTCGGTAACAAAATTGGCTTGTAATTTCTCCCACAAGGAAGTATTGCTGAAATTTGCCTCTGAGAGATCAACACCTGTGGCGTTGCTACCTAAATATTTGTAGGTGGCATAACTCACGCCTACTACATCACTCACAGAGGCACTGGAGAGGGTTTTCTTTTTATCAGTTGCTAAGTTGTTAAAGCCCCCAGATAGGTCAATAGCAACCATGTTACTGACTTGTCCTAACTGTCCTTGGGCTGTTAGGGTGACGTTGCGACCAATAATGTTAGCACCTTCTGTGTTACCAGCAGTTGGTGTAGTCCCTAATAAGTCGGCATTGGGATAGAGGAAGCTATATAAACCAGCAGACAAGGGATATTTTAAGGAATCTGCATCAAATAGTTCTTGCGCTCTCTCACTAACTTCTGATGAACTAATAGAACTTCCTTCCACAAGATGATCAAAAATTGAACCCTGGGCAGATTCTAAGTAGATATCTGCCTGGGTCACAATTGCATTCAGATTCAAGTCTCCTGCTATTTCACGAATGTAAATATTACCTTGTGCGTTAGCCCCTACACCACCTGTACCGCTGTCTACTCGTAACCATTCTGTTGTACTTCCTAATGCTCCAGCAGAGGTCTCAAGTTTAATTTCTTTACCACTGATTAATGAAGTGGAATTTTCTGCTGTGATGCCTTGGGGTGCATTTAAGGTGATAGTACCATTGCTGGAGGCAATATTCCCAACCACCAGGTTGCTATTAATGTTATCGAGAGAAACAATTGTTAAATTGATATCACCTACCGCTGTAGCGTTGACTGGTTGTAGACCACCTTGAACTTTTAAGTCAATATCACCGGATTGGGCAGTAAAATTCAAGGCTTGAAGTCCGTTTTGCACATCGGCGTTATTTATGGTATTGGCGTAGACAACACTTGAAGTATTACTATCAATGGAACTACCCGTTAATGACACTTTGCTATTAGGAGATTCGATGTCACCTTGCAGATAAAGGGCTTGTTTGCTGATGATAGATATCTGAGCGGAGTTTTTATTCGGTCCTTGAATGAAATCTATATCTATTGGATAGTCGGCTTTTAGGGTATTGGTGTAGAAGTCTTTGAGACCGGTGATGGTTGTAGTTTGGGTGTGAAAGGTTTTCTTTCTCAGCCAACCACCACCTGTAGTCCAACTTTCAACGTTGGTAGAGGAATTGACGTAGTTGCTATCAAACTTGTTATTAACTCTATCTGTAATGCTTGATGAGTTAGTTCCAATCTCTGTCCATTTGTTGGTGTCAGTGAAATCTTGGCTAGATAGAACTAAGTCTGCGTTATCGCCGATATAACGATAGACCTTGTTATTTGCAACATTTCTGACTTGGGAAACATTTTGGATCAAGTCTATGCTATTGTCGTTTACCTGTTGATATTCGATTGTGTAGGCTGGTAATGGAGTTGTACTATTCGGTGTTAGGGACTCTGATTCCAACAGTGGCTTTTCATCACGGAATTCTACGGTTTTCCAGGTATAACTATCATCTGCAACTAAAGCATCCCAATCAAAACCAAAGAGGTTAAAGCTCTTTTTCTCATATTTTCTAACTTCAACCTGGGTTTTTTCCTGTCCCTCTGTCCACACATACTGACGACCTGGTTTGGTTTGGTACTTGATATCATCTGTGAAGCTATTTGTGCCTGGAGTTCCGGTTGAGATATAAGTAATGGTATTAAGAGTAAACTCCTTGACATTGTTGGCAGTGCTAAAGGTATGAGTACCACTACCTACAGCTGTTAAATTAATGGCAGTGGGAGTAGGAGCGATCGCATTATTGTAGGTTGTCGCTAACTTGATGGTATTGGCATCGACGACAATAGCATAATAAGTAACATTATGATCTAGGTTGCCAATTTCTGTCCCGGTTGCTTTGTAAGTGATTGCTTGTCCCGTGGATAATTGATGATTCGCTAGGGTGATTGTACTATTGCTTGAATTAACTACATTGTAAATTCCATTAAAGTTTGTGGTTTTGATGTTATTGGCATCAACGGTGTACTCTACTTTCTTGAGAGTTTCGGTGTCGATGATGGTAATTTTACCTTCTCTATTAGTGGTGGTGTCAATGCGGTTAAGGATCAGTTGATAAATACTCTGGTTGTTAATATCAACGTTGGTATAACCATTGGCAACTTTTAATTGACCGTTACCTGTGCTGAAAATTTGCCCAGCCAAGGTAATTTCTCCGCCCTTGGGAACGATGTCATCCAGGATAATTGCCCGTTGATTGGCATCAAAGTAACCATCTACAGGTACATTTTCTGTGCCGAAACTAATACCTGATAAGACATTGCCATTATCATCAACAAAATTTCTAGTTTGATTACCAGGGTTAAAGGTAGCAGCAATATCCAGTTCAATTGTACTCACACCACTTTGAATTAGCCCGTTGACGTTTAAATAACGAGCGGTGATATTAATTGGTCCTTGGGCAAGGATGCGGGATTGGTTGCGGTTAATGGCGGTTTGTAAGTTCTGACCGTTAACGTTGGTAGCATCAGCATAGGTGTCTTTATCTGCTGTACCATTGGCATTGTAGACTGCTTGGCGTAGTAGATCGTAGTTGAGATATTGGCGGGGGTCTTGATTACTATGGAACCAGTCGTCTGTATTCAGGTTAAAGTTGCTGGCGGCGTTAATGGTGATGTTTTCGGCTCTGATTTCTCCAGAAACGTTAATACTACCTTCTTTGTTATCAATTAACAGGTTGCCAGATTCGTTAATGACATCACCAAGGATGTAAATATCCTGGTCAACGGAGGGGAGGTCAAAACCGCCTGTGTCGTATTGACTGTTAGGATAGGCATCTTGAACAATGGAGATGTTTTTGTCATCGGTATTGTTAACCTGATTACCAATTAGGACGTTGTTGAGATAAACGTTTCCGGGTTGCAGAACCGTGTATTGACCATCAATGATCCTGACTCGTTTGTTATCCCGAACTACTGCGTCGTTGACGTTGAGGGTAAATGGTGACTGGTTAGTGATCTTGATTTCTGCGCCGGCTCTGGCCACCAGTTGTTTATTGGTAATTAATGGTGTGATCGTACTGGAAGTAATTCCATCTGCTTCAATAAAGATAGAACCTGGGGCTGCGTAAATGTTGGGGAGATTGATAAATAAAAGGTCTACCTCTTGCTGTACCCTACCTGTTTGTGGGTCGATCAGACCAGAATCGGCGATCGCGTCATTGATGGCATCTAGTTGTACTTGATAACGAGCTACGGCTTCTGGATTGCCTGTATGACTGTTAATCCAACCTTCAATTTTTTCTTTTTGCTCTAATAGGAGGTTGCCTAAGCCAGCGTAGGAGATTGTTACATCATCTAATTCCGTGGGTTTGACCACATAGAATTTATCTTTCAGAGTATTCTTTAACTCAACCGTGGCATCGCTAGTATAAACTGTCAAATCGGCTAGATTTGGATTATTACCAAGGTTTTCCCATCGTAAACTATTGGAGTAATCTTCTGTTTCTAAAATGATTGAGTCAGCAGATCCGGTGGTCAGAGGTTTGTATTTGTAGTAATTGCCTACAGTACCACCTTGATAAGCATTAGCTACTACCTCAATTACTGTTCCAGTGGAAATACTAAAGGGAATGCTATCTAAATCCAATTTAGCGTATTCATAATTAGTATCTTGATCCAGTTGAAGATCGGTCTTTTCAGTAGCAGTTAATTCTTGTCCTAATTTGGCTGGGTCTAGCTGCTGAGTACCACCTACGGTTATAGGCTTAATTTGTACAACTGTTTTGTTGTTAATCCCGGCTTCAATGCTGACACTACCACCAATTTCAATTTGATTACTGCTGGTCACAGAACTACCGTCTGGGATGTTAAATCCGTAAGGCAAGAGGGAGATATTTAATACTAGACCATCAGTGGCAGCGCGATCGCCTCCTCCCAATCCTTCTTTGGCTACCAAACTAACATCTTCCAATGCCCTAATTTTCGATGTGCCTTTGATATCAATTTTATTGGTTTCGTTGATCTTGGCTTCCAACACGGGAATACTCAAGCCCGGACCAAAGGACACAGTGGTGATCTCTGCATTGGCGGAACTATCTAACAAGTTGGGAACAGCAAAACTATCTCTGCCTGTAAATAGATAAATATCACTTCCCTTGATGGTGGCATTATCTACGGTGATTTGGTTTTTAGCGTTGGTGGTTGTGCTGGCATCTCCGGCAGCAACTCCGCCAAACGCAGTGACAGAGAGTAGATTGGCGCTTGGTCTTAGTCCTGTATCGCTGCGGGTAGTTAGGTAAACATCCCCGGATTTGTTTTCTAAAGTGGCATTGTTAATATTAATCGCTGCATTGGTTTCTGCATCAATTCTAGATAAACCTACCGCTAAACTATATCCACCCACAGTTTCAATCCGCACATTATCAACGGCAGTGGCTTCGTTTAAGGTTTCAATTCTCAGAACTCCAGGGTTGGCATTTGTGCCGTTGACTGTAATGTTAGTACCGCTACCAATATCAACTACAGCCTCAAAAGGATTACTGGATGTGCCAATGTCTGTACCGCTTGTTAATACGGTGACGTTTCCAAGAGAAGCAGAGGCGGCGATGAGGCTTGGTTTGCCGTAACCACCAGTTCCTGATGGGGGTAAGGCTTGGGTGAGGGTTTGTTTAGAACCGGTGGGAACGCTGGCAACACTAGCGTCAAGGTTAATAACTGCGCCTATGTCTCCATCACTTTCTTTTTCTTTAAGTTTAATTGTGTCTTTGTCAATTACAGATACAAAGTAAGTCTGTCCAGCTAAAAGACCACCAATACTGCTGCCAGCACCATTGTTATAAACAACTTCCTTATCATTTTCAAATCCGTGATCAAGGATAGTAATTTTTTCTTCGGCACTATTGACATTTGCTAGTTCAATGGTTCTTTCAATGGTAGAACCTTGATCGGCGGTTTCGTCTTTGGATACTCTGTTGATAGCATTGATGATGACGTTATCGGCAACGACATTGGTGTTAGTGCCAATATCCACATTGGCTTTACTGGTAATCAGGTTCTTTGTGCCTGCACCAGTCCCAGCTAAGGCCGCTAAGGTAAAACTGTCGGCGGAGGAATCTACATCTTGGTCGTGGCTAGATGTGATGTAGAGGGTATCTACGGTTATTTTGGCATTGTTGCCAATTTTAGCTAAGGTGGCAAAGTCAGTGGTGACGTTGGACTGAGCGCCTGCTACGGCGATCGCACCACCGGAGGCGGCTACACTTTCTGCTAATAGGTCATCAGTGCTGAGGGCGGCGATTCTCAGGGCGTTCGCGGTGACTTGGGTTCCGTGGCCTATGGTTGCTTGTACTTCGTCAACGTTATTTCCCTTACCTAGAGTGATGTTAGACTCCATTGCTCCCAAGGCTGCCAGTCCGATCGCCCCACCATTGGAAGAAGTTCTGCTTCTGTTATCGGCGGTTGATTTAATGTCTATATCGCCGGTGGATGCCAGTTTTGTTCCCTCTACATAGGCTTTGAGTAAGATACCAATATTGCCTGTGGCACCGTTACCGGCCACTCCCACTGCACCACCGGAAACTCCAGCGGTGAGGGTTTTATCTATGTTGGCAATAGAATCTGCATGGATTGTGGTATTGACTGAATTAATAGTTGTGGTCAGATTGCCACTTGTCCAATTATCTGCCACTGCATCATTGTCAATCCAGGCTTGGATGGTGCTGTTAATTTCATTCTTAACTATGGCTACACCCAAGGCAGCACTGATGATAGATGCAGCTATACTCACCACTGTGGCATCACTGGATAGGTATGCGTTTTCACTAGCTAGGACATCTACATTTTTGCCACTGGTAATGGTAACTGGTCCTGAGATGTATGCGTCAACATCGTTATTAATAGTGCCGTATAAGCCCACACCACCACCAGCGAAGGCAAATCCACCGCCACTGACATCAACGGCAACGGAAACTGCCACTCCGGTGACGTTGCTGATGCGGGCGCGGTCAACATCGGCGGAGATTAAGATGTTGCCATTGGTAGATTCAATGGTTTTGGCTGTGTTGCTCTTAATGTATGCTTGGACGCTATTTTCGATTTTGTTAATTACATTAGATGCGGCTACGGATATTGCTCCTCCTCCCCAGACACCTGCGATCGCAGTTCCGATGGTATGAGCTTTGGTCACTTGGCTATCGGATTTGGCTTTGATTTCTATATTAGCCCCGGCTGTAGCTCCCGTATTTTCTAAGTAAGCATGGATATTGCTGGCTATTTTGCTGGTGGATTCTGCCCCAGCCCCGGCTAGAGCTAGACCAATGCCTACGGCGATCGCTACTGAACCGGCGAAGGAGACGGTTTCAATTGTGTCTTTGTTGGTGGCATAGACTTTGATACCTCCAGATGATGTGGCGGTGGAGTTGGCGATGTATGCTAGAGTCTCGTTGCCATAACCTGAGCTATCAGTGATGGAGTCGTAACCAATTAAGTTTCTAGCCAGGGAAACACCAATCGCTCCTGATGCTGCTATTAATGAGCCAGAACCAGCTACTCCCACTGCCCCAGCCAATGCCGAGATGTGTGAGGTGCTTTGGGCATCTAGTTTGATATCGTTGCTATTCCCACCTTTGGTTTCGACAACACTGCTATCAATATAGGTTTTGACGCTGTTGTTAATAATGTTCGTGGATTCTGAACCGACCCCAGCCAGAGCTAATGAACCGGCTAAGGAGGGAGCAACGGCGATCGCTACGGATACGGCTACGGCATTGGAGGTGATGGTTGAGCTTTCAATGGCTGTTAATGACAGTGAACCATTTTTGGCTTCTACTTTGTCGTTGGCACTTTGAATGTAAGCATGAACATCGTTGTCAATGTCGTTACGAGCTATACTTAACCCAATGGCAGCAGCGATCGCCAATGTGCCAGTAAAGGATACTCCTACCGATGCAGCCCCGACTCTGGCGGTAATGTCTGTGGTGTCTTGGGCTTTTAAGGCGATGCTGTTAGCAGAAATTCCTGTGCCATCTCCATTAATAAATGCTTTAATCTCCGCCGCAACTTTGTTTTCAGCTACTGCACCAGCACCAACGACAGTCAGGGCAAAGTCTCCACTGGCCGCTATCCCTAATGCCCCTGCACCCACATCGGCAGTAATTTTATTTTTCGTAGTGGTGGCGGTTTGAGTTAATGCTCCCCTAGCAGTAATGCTGGAATTTTCGATGTAGGCTCTGACCTGAGAAGGTGATTTTGTCGTTCCCGATGTGAGGAAGTTAATGTCATAGCCGATGTAATTTCTGGCTAAAGATCCACCGATGGCTGCTGATCCTGCTCCTCCACCTCCAGTTCCAGCCACACCACCAGCGATCGCTACTACGTCGGCATCTATTGTGTTATCCCCTGTGGCGGTTATGGTTACATCACCTACATCACTAATCGTACTGCCTTTAATGTAAGCGTTGGTATTAGTGAGGATGACATTGGTGGCTTCTGCTCCCCCACCACCCAGGGCTACACCAGTGCTACTGCCAATGGCTACGGAGATGGACACTGCGGCGGAAATGGCAGTAATCGTAGCTGCTGATTCGGCGGTGATAGTGATGTTATTGCCAGTGGATGAGGCGTTGGCGTTATTGATGTAGGCGTTAATGTCGTTATCAATGGTATTTCTGGCTAAGGAGACACCCACGGAAATCGCTACGGCTGTTCCACCCCCAAAGGTGAAGCCTAATGACCCACCACCGGCATCGGCGGTAATTTTGGAGGTGTCTTTGGCTTTGATGGTGGTTAATCCGGCGTTGGCTACTAAGGTAATATTGTCAATGTACGCCTGAACGGTATTTTTAATCTTGTTGGTGGCTTCTGCTCCTGCACCACTCAAGGCTACGGCGGTACTACCACCAATTACTCCACTGACAGATACGGCTACGGAATCGGTGTCAATGGTGGCGTTGGATATGGCTTCTAAGGTGACTTCTCCGGTGCTGGCTGTAACTGTATTTTTATTAGCACCAGCGATATAAGCCTCAACGACGTTCTCTATGGTGTTGCGAGCCAAGCTGATGCCAATGGATGCGGCTATCCCCAGAGAACCGGCAAATGATACGGCTACTGCGGCTGAACCGACGTAGGCATTGATGACGTTAATATCATTGGCTTTGAGGACAATGCTGTTGGCTGTGATCGTCTTTGTCCCATCTACTGCGATGAAGGCTTGGACATTGGCGGCAATTTTGTTTTCGGCGGAAACACCGGCAATACTGCCGTTAAAGGAGGTCTCAGCTTTGGCTGATATCGCCAAAGCTCCCGCGCCGACTCTGGCTGTAATGGTTTCCACACCTGCCTTACCTGCGGTGGCTGTTTGTGTGAGGTTGCCACGGGCGGTAATTGTGGAATTTTCAATGTAGGCTCTAATATCTGTGGCTGATTTATTCCCATCTTGGTCGTAACCAATGAAGTTTTTGGCTACGGATACACCAATTGCTGCTCCTGTTGCTCCTGATATAGCCACCACCGCAGCGGTAATCTTAGCAGTATTTTCGGCAGTTATGGTTACATCAGTGACGTTATCAATGGTGCTATCTTTGATATATGCGTTGGTATCGGTGAGGATATAGTTTTTAGCATCTGCTCCCCCTCCACTCAGTCCCCAAGCTAGGCTACTACCAATGGCGATCGCAATGGATATGGCTACACTCCGAGCGGTAATGGTGGCATCGGAGTCGGCGGTGATATCTATGTTGTTGCTGGTAGATGAGGCTTTGGCATTGTCAATGTAGGCGGAAACCTGGTTATTGATGGTGTTGGTTGCCTGTGCCACCCCAATGGCGATCGCTACTGAACTGCTGCCACCACCGGAAACTGCTAGAGTCCCACCACCTGATTCGGAAGTGATATCGGAAATATCTATGGCTGTAATTTCGATTTTGCCACTACCTGTCACCAGGGCTTGATCTTTAATGGCGGCTGTAATGATGTTGTCGATTTTGTTATCACTAGCAGCCCCATTTCCCGCTAAGGTTACTGATGTACTTCCCCCTTTAGCACCAACAATTGAACCAGCTAAAACGAAGTTATCAATGGTGGCATCGGATGTGGCTTTGACAGTAACTCCACCAGAGGTAGTATCAACTGTGGTACTTGCCCCTTCAATCAAGGCCTCAATGGTGTTGTCTATGTCGTTGTTGGCGATGGATGCCCCAATACTAGCAGCACCACTAGATCCAGTACCCAAGGAAACAGCGATCGCAAATCCACCGGCATCGGCGGTAATTGTGGAAATATCAATGGCTTGGACTGTAATATTTGCCGTGGCATCAACATCGGCGGTGTTGCGAATCTTGGCAGTGATGCTATTTCTAATGGTGTTTTCTGAACCAGAACCAGTTCCAGCAAAAGTGCCAGTTAATCCTGTGGTGTTACTAGCAAGTGAACCACCACCACTCAAGCTCAGAGCCTCCACTGTGGCTGTTGATTTAGCTAAAAGGTCAATTTTGCCGTTGGTGGTACTAACTTTGGCATCATCAATGGTGGCGTTGATGTTGTTGGTGATGTCGTTGTTGGAGATGGCGATACCAATGGAACCTGAACCACCCGCTTTACCAAAGGAGAAAGCTAGGGCGATCGCTCCGGCATCGGCATCTATTTTGCTATCATCTACAGCACTTAAAGTAATGTTGCCACCGCTTGTCACTATGGAATTGTTATCAATTCTGGCTTCTATGATGTTGTCAATGTTGTTACCTGTTCCTACGCCAGCACCAGTGAAGGCTAAACCTGTGGATGTACTTGATGAGCCAATGGCCACTGCTCCAGTCCAAGCCACTGCACTAATATGGGTAGTTGATTCAGCGTCAAGGGTGACATCTCCGGCGGAGGTAACTTGAGAATTGTCAATTTCGGCGCGGGTGTCTGAGTCGAATTGATTATCGGCAACGGATATACCGACGGAAATAGATGTCCCACTGGTTTGCCCCAGGGCTACGGCGACGGCAATTCCACCAGCGTCGGCATCTATTTCACTGTCATTTAAGGCGATTAATTCTACTTTGTTACCACTTACCTCACTACCATTGAGGATCATAGATTCAATGGTCTGGTTGATGTTGTTACCAGAACCTGCCCCAGCCCCGGCAAAACTAAAGGCACTGGTGGTTGTGGATGAACTACCAGCACCTGCCAACGAGATGCTGATAGCCTCGATTTTGGCTGTGGATTTGCTGTTGAGGGTAATATTGCCACCAGCAGTTACCCTGGCATCATCAATCTTGGCCTTGACTTTAGTCGTAATTGAATTGTTGGAAGCCGATGCACCAAAGCCAATGGCTGTGCCGGATAATGTCGTAGCACGGGCTGAGGCGATCGCTAACCCACCGGCGATCGCTAAAATATAACTATCATCAACGGCACTGAGTGCCACCGCACCTGTAGTCACCACACTACTATCTGCCTGGATTAAGGCCTCAATGGTGCTATCAATTTTATTTTGTGAACCGGCACCAGTGCCACTAATGCTAAAGGCACTACCAGTCATTGACGAAGCGTCAGAAGCCGTACCACCAATGCTCACAGCATATAATTCGGCGGTGGATGTGGCATCTAAACTCACACTAGCTGCTTGAACGATCGCATTACTCAAATAGGTGCGGACATCGTTATTTATTTCGTTGACAACCACGGCTAGACCAAAAGCCCCGGAAGCAGCATTACTCAAATTCCCTCTTACCAAGGAAAGATTAACTGCTCCTGCCACTCCAATTACCTCAGAATCATCTGTGGCTGTTAAAGATAAATCACCACTGGTCAAGGTAATTGTGGCATCTTTAGCAAAGGCTTCAACAATATTGTCAAACAAACTCCAAGTTACAGAACCCACACCAGAGAAGGTATTTAAGCTTGCGCTAGCTGCTCCTGTTGACGTTGGGTCTTGTTGCACTCTTGCCCCAGCCAAGCCAGCGGCCACACTAATAATCCGGCTCTTTTCTTCGGCTTTGAGGGTGGCATCTTTGGTCGTGATCACCGTTGCTCCATTAATAAAGGAGCGGGTGTTGTGTTCAACATCATTGGTACTCACCGCACCGGCTAATCCCACCTTGGTGGTCTGTTTTTGATATTTAATTAATGATGTCGCCCCAGAACCAGCCCCAAAGGCTGTGTCATTTACGCTGTAAAGGTCAATTGCTCCCAGAGATTGACTAGGTGCGGAAACTCTCACCGTACCTGTGCTATTGATATATGCCTGGGCTTTTTCATCGGCATCTGTAACAGATACACTACCTGCAATCCCTAAACCAAATCCAGTGGGGGCAGTAGTCGCATTTGTACCTGATGTAACACCATTATTTTCATCATCAGCTTCTCTGGAGACATATCCCGCTAAGGTGGCTGAAACGATATAGCCACTGTTGCGAGCATTCAAATCTAGGACATTACGACCTTTTTCATTGAGAAGGGTACTATCTCCCGTAATGTCAATATTGAGATTAGAACCTGTATTAAAGTTTTGAATTTCTCCCGTTTTGTTAAAGATATCTAGGAACGCAGCAGCTTGTAGATAGGCAAACAGATCATTAATGGTTTCAACATCCACACTGTCTTTAAGTTGGGCTTCATTGCCAATTACTGCCAAGGTGTTGCGAATGACCTTATTCACCGCCACTGTTGCACCTATACCCAAACTACCAGCCGAGGCTTGATGAGCACCAAAGTAATTGATTCTTCTCACATCACTATTGGCATCCAAGTAGATTGGACCACCAGTAATAGTTGCACCACTACCAATTTGAGCGATCGTCTCACTGGCGTGTAGTGTCCAGCCTCCTGTACCAGTTACTCCCTTTTCATCCGCTTGTCCTCCAGCTTGGTTGAGGTCTAGGACAAATACGTTTTCTTGAGCTGTAACTTCCAGTCCATCACCTAATGCTCCTGTATGCACTTTAGCGGCATCACTGATTTGGGCAATGGTTTTATTTGTCATGCCTTGCAACAGTACCGATGCACCAAAGCCACTTTTCGCCCGATTACCATAGATATTAAATATTTCTTCCCACTGCTTTCTTCCTCCCTTTTCAACAGGATTTCTTGTTCCACCTTTATAAGCAACATCAAGGGCTAAATCCAGGTTGATAATCCCTGCCATATTTAGAAGGGTGATATCAGTGGTAGCATTTACCGCAACAGATTGGGTGTCGTTTTGGACATTTTGATTAATTTGCGCGCCAGAACCAATGATTGCTCTTGAGTCATTATCAAATAAGTTCATCGCCAAGGTAAGAGCCAATGCGAAGTCAACCCCTTGAGAATTACCAGTTACGGCCTTGGTTGCTTTATCTTTAGTGTATTTGACCTTACCCTTATTTTTGGTCGTAACAAAAGTATTGAAGAAGTTATCTAATCCCAGTTTGCCACCCAAAAGAATGTCAAAGGCTAAATCCGCCCATTTACCGATCGCCTTTGATCTGGTTTTTTGGTCTGTGGAGTTGGTATCTTCTGCCCAGCTTTTCGGTGCGAAGGGATAAGTTAAGACAGAGGTAACTTGTAGTTTACCGACGGCATCAATAATGGCATTATCGGCAATGGTGGCTTGGACGTTATTGGTTAACATACTCAGGGAAAAGGCCACGGCAACATTGCGTTTACCTTCATCTAAGCTGGTCGAACCCTCAGCTAAGTTTTGGTAGAATTGACTGCCTGAAGCACTAACTAGAATATCTGCACCGGAATTTAAACGACCAGAGACGATCGCATCAATATCGTGGTCAACTATATTGACACTGACAGATAAACCCAAAGCATTTTGATCTTTGCTATCAATTTTGCCCAGACCACCTTTTAAGGCATCTTTGGATTTATTGGGATTGAAGATGTTTAAGAAACCTGCCCCAGCAGCAGCCATTAAGCCTAAAGGAGCATTTCTAATTAAGTCTCTCCATTTGGGGTTAGAACCTAATGCACCTTTAGAGTCGGCCACATCCGTTGATTTTTTCAAGTCAGCCTTGATAAATATGCCCGCAGAATCGGTGGAGACTTCTGTTAAGGTATGTTTGCCAATGATTGGTTCTGCTAAGAAGGCCTCTTCTTGGGTTGCTGCTAGTTTGAAGATGTCGTTATAGATGAAGGCGTGAGTACCAATACCTAAATCTGCGATATTTATGGTTACAGGAGTAGAGGCTGTAGCATTAGCTTTAGTTTCCGCCAATTTAATTGTATTGACATCAACCACAACCACATAATATTTACCCTTGTTGGTCAAACCACTAACATCTGTACCACCACTATTGAGTTTGTAGGTAACGCTCTGTCCTGTGGAAAGTCCATGATCTTTTAGGGTAATCGTGTCTTGAGATGGGTCAACAACGCTATAGAAGGTATGAGCGCCACTACCCAAGCTAGTTAGATCTTTGACTATGGGAGTAGATGCTGTGGCATCACTGTAGGTTGCCGCCAATCTAATAGTGTTGGCATCATCCACAATGGCAAAATAGGTCGTTCCATCATCTAGCCCACCAATTTTTGTGCCAGTCACTTTGTAGGTGATTCTTTGTCCAGTAAAGAACCCATGACCTACTAGGGTGATTTTATTATCATTTAAATTAACTACGCTGGCATCACCACTATTAAACTCTCTCGTTGCCGCAAAACTATGATTACCATCACCCAAGGCGTTTAAATCTATGATGTTATAGAGATAATCAAGTGCAGGGTTAGAAGTCGGATTCCCAGTGATTGCACTATTGTAATCTGTCGCTAATTTAATAGTATTGGCATCGACAACGATCGCATAGTAATCTGTTCCATCTGCTAAATTACCAACGCTAGTCGGACCATTGAGTTTGTAGGTGATTTTTTGCCCGGTATATAGCCCGTGATTGGTTAAGGTAATTGTGTTATTGTCTAAGTTAAGTACGCTTTCACTGGCACTATTGAATTTCAATTCCCGGAGATTATCACTTCTAAAGTCTTTGCCAAGATTAACTACATAGTAATAATCGCCAGAGGTAAGATTGCCAATAGTTTGGGGTGTGCTTACCTGATTATTGCCTTGATAGAGGACGCGATCGCCTGTTTTGAGTCCGTTATCGGTAATTGTGAAGGTTTCTTTGGTCGGATCAACTATTTGGGTGTTAGTGGGATCAAAAGCTATGGAACTGGTACCGTAGGCGAAGGATTGAGTTCCTGTACCCGCACCAGTTAAATCTATAGCTGTGGGATTATCAGCGATCGCATTGGCAAAGCTGTTTGCAAGCTTGATCGTATTTTCGCTGTCCCGAATCACAAAATAACCAGTTTTATCAACTAGATCACCATTTGCTGTACTAATTGCTGTACCGCCACTACCAAGGTTGTAAGTAACAAAGTCTCCAGTGGATAAACCATGGCCAGTTATGGTAATCGTGTCACTGCCAGTATTGACATTGGTAGCATCTTTTGTGGTCTGAATGAATTTTTCATAGGCTAATTGATGACCAGTTCCCACCGCCGTATTTACATCTAAGGCGTTACCTATGGCTGCATCATCAATGGTATCTGCCAATTTAATCGTATTACTGTCAACAACAATGACGAAATACTCTTCTTTATGGGTCAATTCACCAATACTGGTTTTGCCATTGGGATCGCTGGTATAGGTGACAATTTGACCGTTAACTAACCCGTGATTAGGAATAGTTAAAGTTCCATTACTTTGATTAACAACTGCGGTACTAGAACCATCAAAGGTTAAAAACTTCTCTGGACTGAAACCATGATTACCACTCGTTAATCCAGTGGTACTAATATCAATGGCATCACCCTTTAATTTAATTGGTTCTGCTTCCAGGGCTGCATTATCAGTTTCTGCCAACATGAAGCGATTGGCATCAATAGCGATCGCATAATAATAACGACCATCCAAAAGTCCCTGAATTGGATTATCTCCAGATGTCAATTTATCTGTGACAGCAAAACTGTGCAACACATCGGAGGAAGCCACAGTTAAATTTACATATTTCCCAATTTCTGCATCACTTTCACTCAGAGCCAGTTTAATGCGATTACTATCTTCAACTATTGCCCAGTAATCTTGACCTGCAACCAATGGAGTATCAATGCCATTACTATCATATTTAATTGGTGTTCCCTCAACTCCCAAAAAGTCTGTCTGATAAGTGATTTTATCTTTTGTTTTTAGACCATGACCAGCTAGATAAATTGTATCATTTTTTAAGTCCAGGTCAGAGGATACAACTAAATCAATTGCCACACCATTTTGAGCATCAGTTTCCGATAGCGCGAGTTTAATTCCCTCATTCCCATCCTTAATAATGTAGTATTTTTCGTTTTTGTACAGTGGGGAATTGAGATAGAAAGAATCTCTGTAAATCGTTGTGGAGGGAGCGATCGCAGTTTGTAACCCGGCTAAAGTAATTGTATCTCCAGTCTTATAACCGTGGTTAGTTTTGGTAATTAGATTATCCGTCAAATTAACAGCACTACTATTTGCCGTACTAATTAAATTAATGGCAATGCTATTGTTAGCATCAGTACGATTCAGAGCCAGTTTGAAGGAATTGCTATCATGAACAATTACAAAATATTCATTGTTGGTGTCTAGGCTGATATCCAGGAATCCAGCACTGTATGTTGTCGTATCTTCACCACCATGGAAAATTGTTGTTCCTGCACCACTGTAGCTAGTTGTATTAGCACCATTGTAAGTAGTATCAGTAGTACCCAATATTGTAGCTAAGGTAGTGAGATTGATTGCTGCACCAGTTTGATAGCCGTGACTAGATTTAGTAATAATGTTCGTACTAACATCAACATTACTAGATTGGGTACTAACCAAATCAATGGCAATGCCGTTAGTTGCATCAGCTAAGGTTAGTGCCAGTTTAATGGAATTATCCCCATTATTAATTACATAATACTGGCTATTTTGATCAAGGGTGACACTTTCTAATAAAGCACTTAAAGCATTCTGATCAATTACATTTCCAGTGCTATAACCATGAGCAGTTTTGATGATGGTATTGGTCTTGGTATTAACATTATTCGATTTCGTCCCAGTTAAATCAAGGGCAATGCCATTGTTGGCATCGGCTGAAGAAATTGCTAGATAAATAGAGTCGTCATCATTTTTAATGACATAGTATTGGTTGTTTGTGGACAAACTGATATCTAGCAGAGCATTTAAATCAGTGCGATTAATTGTCGCTCCAGTTTGATAACCATGGGCGGTTTTTGTAATGGTGTTTGTAGATGTGTTGACATTACTATTTTGTGTGGATGCAATATCAATAGCAATGCCATTATTGGCATCAGCTTGGGTCAGTGCTAGTTTAATTGTATTATCGTCCGTGCGAATTACATAGTATCTATCGCTTGCATCTAAACTGATATCTAGCAGAGCTTTTAAAGCGGCTTGGTTGATTACCGCTCCAGTTTGATAACCGTGACTACTTCTGGTAATGGTATCTGTACCTGTGTTGATATTATTAGCAAAAGTATCACTGATATCAACAGCAATACCATTGGTGGCATCAGCTTGGGTCAGTGCCAGTTTAATTGAATTGTCGTCTAAACGAATTGCATAATACTGGGTATTTTGATCCAGGGTTAAACCTAGATTTGTGGGAACTGCATATAGGGTATTGGAAGAGACTCCTAAATCAGCTAGTTGATTAAAGGTGATTTCATCCTTAGTTTGATAGTTATTACTGCCAACAGTAATTTTATTATTGGTGACATCTATCAATCCTGATTGGGTAGGAATGACAAAATCAATTGCTATCCCACCAGCAGCATCAGCCGCGGACAATGCCAGTTTAATTTTGTTAGGAGTAGCAACATCTTTGATAATGTAGTAAGTCTGATTTTTAAAGAGTGGTGCTAGGAAATCCGCGCTGTAGGTGGTGGTGGCAGGGTTAAGTAGAGTTGCTAATGTAGCCTGATCAATAGCAGTTCCAGTGGTATAACCGTGAGCGGTTTTAGTAATGATATCTGTGGTTAAGTTAACATTACTAGATTGGGTATTGATTAGGTTGATGGCAATACCGTTGGTGGCGTTTTCTTGGGTAAGTGCCAGTTTCAGGGAGTTGTCATCAGTTTTAATGACATAGTATTGGCTATTTTGATTGAGGGCTAAGTCTGTGACAGCCTTACTATAGCTGGTTGTAGTAATATGTTGGGAAGAGTCTTTATAGGTTGTTGTGGTTGTATCTAAAAGAGCAGCTAAAGTAGTCAGGTCAATAGCAGTTCCAGTGTTATAACCGTGAGCGGTTTTAGTAATGATATCTGTACTGGTATTAACTTCATTAACTGATTTTGTATCAATCAAATCAATAGCATTGCCGTTAGTGGCATCAGCTTGAGTAAGTGCCAGTTTAAAGGTATCATCACCAGTTTTAATGACATAATACTGGCTGTTTTTGTTGAGGGGAGTACCAGAGTTGAGGAGATTTTCTAAGGCACCTAAATTAATGGTATTGCCAGTTTTGTAGCCGTGGTTTAAGACGGTAATGGCATCGGAGAGCAAATTGACGTTGCTAGATTTTGTATTGTTAAGGTTGATAGCAACACCATAATTGGCATCGTTGGGAGTAAGCGCCAGTTTAATCGTATTTTTGTTAACAACAATCACATAATACTGGCTATTTTGATTGAGAGATATGTCTTTAAACACTCCACCATAGCTTGTGGTGGTAGTATTAACGATATTTCCTAAATCACTCAGATTAATCGAATTTCCAGTAGTATAACCGTGGGCAGTTTTGGTAATGAGATCTGTAGTGATATCTACAACATTACTAGCTTGGGTTTTAGTTAGGTTGATGGCAATACCTTTATTTGCATCATCTTGGGTAAGTGCCAATTTGAATGAGTCATCACTATTTTTAATTACATAATATTGACTATTTGTATTTAGCGTAAATTCAGAAGTTGTTCTGTCTGTGTAGAGTGTGTTGGTGGGGATTCCCAAGTCAACCAGTTCTTTGTAAGTAATTGCTTGAGCATTAGTGTAGCTGTTATTATTAACGGTAATTGAGTTATCTATAGCATTAGCAAAGCTACTTAAATCCGTTTGGTCTTTTGGTTCAAAGGTGATATAAGTTAATGTTTCTACTGGATCTGCTACGGTGGGATCAGCTTCATAAAGAATGCGATCGCCCGTACTGAAACCATGGTTGGTAACAGTAAAAATATTCTTATCACTATCAATAATACTGCTATTTTGAGGATCAAAGGTAAAGGCAGCAGTTTCATAGCTGAATTTATGATTACCTGAACCGACGGCACTGATATTAACAATAGTTCCTGTATCAGTATCAGTATCATATCCGATCGCATCTTGGTAAGTGGTGGCTAGTTTAATGGTGTTGTTGTCTTCCTTAATCACAAAATAACTATCACCATTCCTGAGAGCAACATTCGCACTACCACCTAAAACGCTAATGGAAGTCCCACCATTATTATTGTAGGTAACAAGTTGACCAGTATATAAGCCATGGTTAGCAATAGTAATAGTATCATTAGCAATATTTACTGCTGTTGCACCATTAAATTGGGGTGTTTCTACTTGCTGGCGATTGTAAAATGATAGTAAATGTTCTTTTCCTATAGTGACTGTTAAATCAACTGGAGTCCCGCTAACAATACTATCTTGGGTTTCCGCTAATTGAATTGTATTACTGTCTTTGACAATAACAAAGTATGTACCACCAGTTTGCAGATCACCAATTTCTTCATCTTCAGTGGTCTGCTGATCAGCGTAGTAAATAACTTGTTGACCCTGTACTAATCCATGATTGTTGATAGTAATGGTATTCGCATTATCATCTACAGTCTTAATAGTATTACCGTTAGCATCTTCATTAGTGTTAGACCCATCAAAAGTCACTGAATCAAGACGACTAAAACCTTGTGTAACTCCACTATTAACTTGACTATTATCAATATCAATTACACCATCCAAAGCATTTTCTGGAGTTAGGGCAATAGTTTTATTATCTAAAACCAAAACATCATAAATTGCTCCCTTGGTGAGTAATCCTGCCGGATCTAAATCATTACTATAAACGAATTTATCACCTGTTTTGAAATTGTGATCACTGTCAAAACCAATGGTATTGATCCCAATCTTATTCTTGTCAATGCTGTTTTTTTCCTTGGCGGTAATCAATCCACCTGCATTGATATTGCCATTTATTGTAGTAGTAATATCAGTTTCATCTACGTTAGTAGCAACACCAACCCCTACTTTTCCATTCACCCAAACAGAGGTTTTGGCTTTGGCTTGACTATCAACAGAACCAACAGCATCAATCTTAACATTACCAGTTGCATTGATTGTCGCGTCTTTACCAAGGCTTGCTTTAGATGTGGTGTCAGTAACTGCTACTGCTACAGCATACCCCTGTTCAACAATATCTGCGGGTGGTTTAGTATCACCCAGTTTTTTATATATTGTACTCGGAGTTAGAAGTGTATTGGCATTCGCAAAGACGTTAGCTTCTACTTTTGCAGTTGTTTTAACATTGGATTTGACGCTAACACTACCACCGGCAGTGATGACTGTATTGCCATTAATAGAAGTTTCAGCTACACCCTTAGCATTACCTCCAGCACCGGCAAATCTGATTTGTTTACCTAGCGCTCTTGATAATGCTAACTCAGAAACGCTGCCTAACATACTAATTGCTTCTACGGAGCTATTAACCTCCGCGTCAGCAAGAATAGTTATGCTTCCACTACTGGTGATGGTTGAGTCATTGACGGTAATATAGGACTCTGATTTACGAATTTGTACAGCCAGGGGTATACCTAAGCTTTGGAGTTGATAAAATACAGAGTCATCTAAGTTGAAAAACCCAAAAGCCTCTGTTACAGCTTGAGGAATATCTTTGGTGTAGGCAACATCTTTAGCGGCAGATTTAATCTCAATAGTTCCACCTCTAAGAGTTGCTTCATCTAGGGTAATTTTCGATAGCTGAGAAGTTCCACCAAAGGCTAAAGCTAAACGAGTGTCTTGGTCATAGGTTTCGAGTTTAATATTACCTGCTGTATAGTTACTACCACTTTCTACTTGAGCTAGTAACTTAGCACCGTTCACGACAGTTGTACTTGTATCACCAATGGTAATATTTCTGGCTTTCATGGTGATATCACCAGATTTGCCTATGGAACTGGCAGAAATATAATTGCCAGCATTAAAATCTGTCGCACTAATTTGGCGAGTCAGTAATGTGGCACTATCAGTGATGCTGATATTCTTAGCCGTAATATTAATAGCGTTTAGTCCTAGTCCACCAATTACACCTTTAATGGTGACATTATCTAGATACTCTAGGTCATCTAAAAGTAAATCTTCGCCTAATATAAAGCCGGGTCTGGTTAATTCAATGGTTAAACTATCAGTACCACCTGCATTATCACCTTTGATTTTTCTACCAGTTTCAAGGATGAAATCTCCATCAATTTTGAGTTTGACATCTCCACTAATTATTAAGTCGCCACCAGAAATTATCAACCCATCACTATAGGTTTTTTCACCGCTAATTGTGGTATCGGTATTAATGGTGTGAAAAACAGAATCAAAATTCGCCAGGGTTGGATTTTGCCAAGGGAGAATGGCTTCAATATCACCAGTTGTAACTTCTAATTCCCAATCTCCACCTTGATTTTTACCACCTGTTAAATCATCAGATGCAGCTACATCTGCTCCTGTAATTTGACTCAAATGTTGAACTAGGTTTATACCCTGTTCGTTTGCAGCAAAGTCACATCCATAAAGGAGAATATCGGCATTTTCAGTTAAGGAACTACCCCATGCTGCTAAGTTATTTTGATAATTTTGCAGTGTATCGAAGTTCAAATTGGTAGAACCCAATTGTAAATTTCCTTCACTACCGTGGGTAGCAATGTGAACTGCATCTATTCCTTGATGTCTTTTTAAAACTTCGCTAATTTGAAAGACCCCATCTTGGGTTAGGTCTAATGTAATTACTTCAACATTGGAATTAATTCCATCTATTAAACTCTGATAGTTATCAATGTCAGGAGCAATGAAAAGGATCTCTTTGGTATTTAAGTTTAAAGGTTCGATGATTCCAGATTTATTGCCCAAGTCTAAAGGGTTAGAATTGAGATCAGCCGGATTAATCAAAGATTCGTTAATGTTATTTTCTAGCATGGGTTTGTTCCTTTTTTGTGTGTTGACGGCAAGAGTTGGATGGACTGGTTTTGATATTTTTCAGATAATGAGCTTGACAATAAAAATTCTAAAATCCCCTATAGTCAGGGGATATATTAACCTTTTGAATTTTTGATATTATCTAAAACACTTTATCTAGCTTTGATTACTTCCCGCTCTAGGGTTTCTGGAGCATCTTGTAAAATTGGTATTGGAGGGGCAAGAAATTTAGTTTGGATAATTTCTTGATAGGTTTCTAAATCTGTTTTCCAGTTATCTAAAGATTGATGGAGTGATTTAAATCTTTCGTCTTTGTTATTACCTTCGATGTTGTAGCTAAAGTTGCCAGAGAATAAGATAATGGGACTTGTTTCTTGATCTTGCTGGTGAAATACACCTTCGTTAATACTCAAGTTGAACTGGCAGTGTTTGAGGGTGAAGGTTAATTTAATAGATGGCTGGACTGGTGCATCACCTACTGTTTGCCAAGCACCGGGAGCTAGTAAGTTTTGCATATAGTTCTGCACTTCGGCTTCACCGTCTGCTTGAGTGGGACTGACGTAGGCGCGTAAATTAATGCCTACTGCTTGGTATTCTACGTTAGGTAATGCTTTGACGTATTTGTGCGCGATCGCTGGAACTTGTAAATCCGTAATCCCTTTATCTTTAAATACTTCTACGAAAAATAATCGTTCTGGTTGCGCTACTAAACTCAACGCATTACTGAAAATCACCTGCGACCCTTGTTCACTCACTATCGGCTCTTGTGCTAATTCCCAATCCATAGGAATAATATCACTACACTTGAGAAAATCATAAGTAAGAATACGAGGGTTATGATTCCTAGTAGCAATAATAATGCTCAGGTCTTGAAATACTAAGTTGGCTTTCATCGAGGTTTTATTCATCCTTGTCTAAGTTTATGCAAGTTTTTACCCTGCCAATGATTGAACGAAAGTTATGGATTATACTGTTTTGGATGAGGATTACTTAAAATACTGAAGGATATTAGAAAATGTATTTAGTATAGCGATCGCTCAGGTTACAACCTTAACCCAGATCATAAATTTTCCTTTGCTACGATTTATACAAAATAAATCAGCATTATTTATAGATTTATGGTATACAATAATTAAAAATTATACAAAACTGCATTTTTTATTTTTTAGTTATCATACGGTAACACCCATAATTTTCGAGACAATCCTTCCAAAACAGACAAAATCAACATACTAAGTACAAGTAGCAATAATTTGATACATGTAAACACGGTAGCCTGTAGGGTGCGTCAGACAGAATAATTTAGACTAAAATCACTAATTTTAAGTTTCTGACGCACCTTATTTCATCTACCTAGCAACTTACGTTACTAAGTAGAAGCAGTAATAATTAAACACAGCTAATTTTGTATTTCATTAGACCAGGAAATGATATAATGCAACAAAAAATAATAGATGAAAAAGCTAACTTGATTTTTCATCTTCTAGAAAATATCAATAGGGAATTAAGTTTTGAAGCGTCTTTTAAAATCAGTCACAAAAAATTACTTCAAAATCGCTTTACATTCGGAATAGATAAAAAAACACAAACAGAACAAACATTTCTAAATATCTGTAAGCAAATGGATATACCAGATCAACTATTAGCAGTTTATAAAGACAATTTATCTGATGCTAACATGGTTGGTTTTGGTTTTGAAGGTAATGAAAATGGTTGCTATTATAAAGTCTATTTAGATTTTTGGGATAAAATCACAAATGAACTGCATCATAAATCTAATAAATTAGAACCTGTGGTTTCACTGTTAGGTTTTAAATGGAATCCTTTAGATAATACCCAGGGAGTAGTATCTAGATACATTTGCTATCCTTTACTTTCTGTAAAAATGATTCTTCACAAACTATCAAGAATTTATGAGCATCATCATCTAAATACTTTACAAATAATTGAAAATATAATCAATTATGTCGCCAATAAGATGATTAATGATAGTTCATTAGTCTATCTCGAAGTCCGTGAAGAAAATAATTCTAGAATCTCCTTTGATTTAAATTTCTATAAAGCCAATTTAGAAATTAGGGAGATTTATCCTTTTTTATGTCAAATATGTCAGCATTATTCAATACCAATAGAGACTTTTAATTTACTCTATAGAAAAATTAATACTAAAATATTGGGACATATATCTGGCGGGATAGACCGAGAAGGAAAGGATTTTTTCACCATTTACTATGAAGTATGATGTTTATCAAACAATTTACAAATTTGAAACTATTTAATTAATATGATGTACCGAAAAATTTATCTTGGCTTAATGTTATTATTTTGTACCACGGAAATTGTAACTTTTCAGAAAATAGCCACAGCCCAAACTCTAACCTTACCAAAAACCAGTAAAAAATCAATTTGTCCTGCTCAACTCCAATCATCTCTAGATGCTGTAATTAATCGTCCGTTATTTAGTCGAGCGCGGTGGGGAGTTTTAGTAAAACCCTTATCTTCTCAAGAAACTCTTTACAGCCAAGATGCCAAAAAATACTTTATTCCTGCATCTAATGTTAAACTATTTACAACTGCGGCTGCATTAGAAAAATTGGGAGCAAATTTTCGGATTCGTACTTCAATTTATCAAGATGGTGATGGTATTTTGCGTGTTGTTGGTAGAGGAGATCCGAGTTTAAAAGATGCTCAATTAGCCGAATTAGCCAAGCAATTACGCCAAAAAGGTATTAGTCAAATTAACCAATTAATTGCTGATGATAGTTATTTTCAAGGTGACGTTATTCATCCTAGTTGGCAATGGGAAGATGTACAATACTATTATGGCGCACCAGTTAATAGTTTAATTGTCAATGAAAATGCTTCTATATTAACTTTGTTACCGCAAACTTTAGGTAAACCATTACAAATTAAGTGGAGTGAGCCTACAGAAACATATCGTTGGAAAATTGAAAATAATTCTATCACAATTCAAGCAGATCAACCGAGTTTTGTAGAAGTTAACCGGGATGTAAAAGGACAGATAATCAAAATTAAAGGAAATTTGGCTGTAAATGCAAAACCTGATATCACTGCTTTAGCTGTTTTTGATCCAGTTGAAAATTTCTTAACTCGGTTTCGTCAAAATTTAATAACAGCAGGAATTTCTGTTAAACAGACTTTAAATATTAATGGTGGTAAAAATGAACAAGAACTAGCCGCAGTTGAATCTCCTTCCATAGGTGAGTTGTTGCTGGAGACAAATATAAATAGTAATAATTTGTATGCAGAAGCCTTACTCAGGAGTTTAGCTGATAAACTGCAATTAGAAAAAAATCAATCTACTGCTGATGCAGGTTTAGAAGTTTTAAAATCTACTTTAACTAAATTGGGAGTTGAACCAAATAGTTATATTATAGTAGATGGTTCTGGGTTATCGCGCAAAAATTTAATCAGTCCAGAAGCTTTGGTACAACTTTTACAAACCATGGCAAAATCGGAAGTATTTCGTGCTTCTTTACCTGTTAGTGGTAAAAGTGGAACTTTAAAATATCGCTTTCGTAATACCACTGCGGAGGGAATTGTAGCAGCTAAAACGGGTTCAATGATGGGTGTGGTTTCTCTATCTGGATATGTGAATGTTTCTAATTATCAACCTTTAGTTTTTAGTATAATGGTGAATCAATCTGAACAACCTGTAAGTGTTATTAGAAAAGCAATGGATGAAATTGTGGTTTTATTAAGTCAGTTGCGACGTTGTTAATTTATTTAATAAATTTGAGATGTATTTCCAATTTTAATTTAATACTTTTCCTGTTTTCCACAATTGATATCCAGCGAAAAATTAAGCTAGGATTTAGGCAAGATTAGGGATTTTCAAAAAATAAATTATCCAGATTAACTAACCGCAGAGGCGCGGAGAACGCAGAGGAAGGAGGATTTGAGTGGTCACTGAGCTTGTCTAAGTGAGATTTTTTATTTTTGTAACGGAAATTTAAAATCCTTACTGGGTATGGATTACAAAATTTAGATGCGTTTGCCCTGAATGAACTACATTCCCGTAGGTCTCAGTAGGGATAGACGTAAAGGAGGCTAAGGAAGGCGTAATCATGGCGACCCCACAAGAATCACATTCATTGATGGTATGCAAATTATAGGATTTTCGGTTTAACAGGTTTCTTGCGTAATTTCACTTATTGTTAATCCACCTAGTAATCTGCTTTGATATTCTCAAGGTTTATTCATATATAAAAAATGCTGGCTAGAGTCTGGAGTGCATCAATTGTTGGTATAGATGCGGTTAAAGTTGGTGTGGAAGTAGATGTTTCTGGGGGTTTACCGGGAATCGTGATTTTGGGTTTACCAGATTCAGCTATTCAAGAATCTAAAGAACGGGTAAAAGCTACGCTGAAAAATGCGGGTTTTGCGTTTCCGATGCGAAAGATTGTAATTAATCTGACTCCCGCAGATTTACGCAAGGAAGGACCGTCTTTTGATTTGCCGATTAGCGTGGGCATTTTGGCGGCTTCTGAACAAGTTAACGCCGATTTATTAGGAGATTTTCTATTCTTGGGCGAGGTTTCTTTAGATGGAACTCTTAGGGCTGTGGCTGGTGTACTTCCTATTGCTGCGGCGGCGGAAAAAATGGGAATTTCGGCTTTAGTTGTACCTGCCGATAATGCCCAGGAAGCTGCTGTTGTCCAAGGTTTGGCGGTTTATGCTTGCAAACATATTTCTGATGTAGTAGATTTACTGAATCATCCAGAACGTTACAAACCTGTCAAATTTCAAGAATCCGTGGAGACAGTAGGAATACTTAATCATGGTGCAGATTTGCAAGATGTGAAGGGTCAAAATCATGCCCGTCGGGCTTTGGAAATTGCTGCGGCTGGGGGACATAATTTAATTTTTGTGGGTCCCCCTGGTAGTGGAAAAACTATGTTGGCAAGGCGTTTATCGGGCATTTTGCCACCTCTAGAGTTTTCTGAGTCTTTGGAAGTAACTCGCATTCATTCAGTGGCTGGGTTGTTGAAAAATCGCGGTTCTTTGGTGCGCGATCGCCCTTTTCGTAGTCCTCACCATTCAGCATCGGGTCCTTCTCTCGTTGGTGGTGGTACTTTCCCCCGTCCTGGAGAGATATCTTTGTCCCACCGAGGTATACTTTTTCTGGACGAATTTACATTACCAAGTTTAATTATAAATCAAAAAGTTATTTCTGCAATTATTTTTTTATTAGCTTTAACTCTAGGCACAGCAACGGTTTCAGCCCAAAACACAATACTTATAGGGAAAATACTGAGAGTTTCTGATGGAGATACGGTCAAAGCCCAGTTTGGTACTCAACAAGCAACTATCCGATTGGCTTGCATAGATGCGCCGGAGATGAAACAGATCCCTTGGGGGAAAAAGTCACGGGATAGGCTCAAAAATTTATTGCCAATTGGACAACCGGTTAAATTCTCTATCAAGCAAAAAGACAGGTATGGAAGATTTGTTGCAGAGATATTTTTAGGCGATCGCAATATTAATCTAATTATGGTTCAGGAAGGACAAGCCGTTGTATATCGGCAATATTTAAAAAATTGTTCTGATACGGAAAATTATTTGATTAATGGTGAGGCGACCGCTAAAGCTAAGAAGCTAGGATTTTGGAATCAGTCTAACCCTGTTATGCCTTGGGATTTTCGGAGGCAAAATCGTAAAAGATAAAATATAATGAGATTTTATAGTTGCTTTTATGAGTATCAATTCTGAACAGCCCAACGATAAAGAAGAAAAGAAAATTATTGAAGTTTTAGCAGGAATGCAAGTTGAAATTATTCTCTTGTCTACAAAGATTGATCAAATAGAAAAAACTCTGTTTTTCAATGGCACAGCTTTGATTAGTAGGGTAAAAGTTTTGGAAACCCATCAAGACCAAGATCATCAGAATTGGGATGAACTAGAGGATAACAAAGAGGCGATCGCTAAACTTGCTATGATTTCAAATTTAGTATCTTCTGTTCCCGGAGGTTTAAAAACTATATTTATGTTTGTTGTTTTATTTAACTTGCTAGGGATTATAATAATTGATTTAGGAATTAGATATTTCTATTTTGCTGATTTTTTAGTTGAGCCTATTCAAATTCTAGAAAAGCCTTTCAATAAAAAAAGACCCTCTCCATAAAGAAAAGAGCCTTGAGTTATTATTTAGTTTAAATCATGTACCCTAATTGGTAGGAAACTCCCTAAGTTGTAAATCTTCTGGGAACTCTGTTAAGATTCCACCCTTGCGATTCCTACGGAGCGCTTCGCTATCGCTGATTTTATAGGGTTGGTTGTTCAACATGGGTTTTGTACCGAGTTGTTTAATGAATATTGGAATTTCAGCACTTTGACAGTCTTGAACCAGCGATCGCAAATGTTCGACGTGACAAACACGGGCATTGGGACCAGACTCACCACCTGCGATAATCCAATCAATAGCATTGTAATATTTAATCCCTGTTCCACAAGGTGTTTCCATTGCAGAAACGTAATAATCAATGTTCAGAAACTCAGATAAATCAAGTTCTTCAAGCAATGGCTCACAACTAAGAAACTTTACTTTTGCTGGGGTTTCTACGAGTATTGGAATCCGAGTATCAGCCGCTTTTTGGTTTTCTACCGACACTCCCAACCAGCCATTAGGCAGTGGCCATTCAAATTCACAAGTTTCGTAGGGTTCATAGGTTTCGTAAGGTAGTTTTAATTCCCTTCCCAAATCAACAGCAGCGCGACGGATTCTTTGTTTACAATTCCTCATATAAGATTGCATCCGTTCTGGGCGTTTAGTCAGGATCTGGAAAGTATGTCGTTGGGCGATCGCCATATATGCAAAGGCTAAATCAATAAAGTCGTCGGGGACTTTTTCATGAAATAAATCTGCCATATTGCAAACAAAGATTTTAGCGGGCTTTTTCCACTTGAGAACCCAATTCAATCTATCAATGTGGACTTTCACTACTCCTGACCATTGCAATTTACCATTAGCGGCTTTGATTACGGTGTCTTTATAGGGTTCAGATATTTTGGAATTTGGATTATGCGATAGCCTCCAACTGTCTTTGAGAGCATAGCAATTTGGGCAGCCTTCACCCGCAAAGTCACACCCTGTAACAATTGGCCATGTGTGTCCTGTCCATTCAATATTAGAATCTTTGCTCATTTCTTCCTTTTTTTGTGAATACAGCAAACTTACTAGGCGGTAGCAATAAAAAAAAAAGGCATCGGCAAACTTATTAGTCTGCCTAGCCAAAATCAGATAATTACTACTTTGAATCCTAAAGTCTCTACAAATTCTTTAACTTTGCATTCTCGAATTTCCTTGATCCATATCTTGCGATCGCTATCCCAAATAAATCCAGCATTTTTAGCTAAATCTTTCTCTTCAAATTCGACTCTAGCCTTGATTTTAACTATTGGTGATTGTGAAAGTTTAATTGCATCATCCAGCATTTTAGGTAGAGATTCTTTGCGTCTATTAAAGCACTCCACTAACAGCCGCACATCATCCCCGGCACGATGAGCCGTACTTATACCAATCCCACTCCAAAGGCACAAATCAGTTAGCTTGTAGCTGCCATGAGCCTTAGCCGGATATCCCCAGTTAATATCCTTCATGGCACAAATCCAATTACCTGATTCTAGCTTTAAAAGACTGTCTACTATTGGTGCATCAAATTCAGCGATAAATGCAACTTTATAATCGGCGATCGCAGTCATATCAATAATTGCATCCAAAATATTTATCCCAATGTTGGAATACTCTTTTGTGAGTTGGGTTAACTGAGGTGAAATTCCATTAATCGCCTCTGCTTTGTTATTTTCAATGGGAATGAGTGTAGAAACAGAATAAATTGCTCCTGTGGTTTCTGGAGTGTCCCCAACGTTATACAAAGTTGCAGCAATTTCACAGACAATCCCGCTAGAAATGTCGGTGGTTTCTGTGTCAATAATCAGAAGTTTCATTTTGCTATTTTAAAATCAAAAAAACAACTTTTTTTACCGAGCCAGTAATAACTAACTCGGTTTTAGGTTATTTACTCCAGTTATCAGGGTTGTCTGGGGATGCTAAATATTCCTCACTTTCATAGCAGTTCCAATAAAATTGCTCTTTAGCGATCTCTAAACCTAAAGATTCAAATTTATTGTGTGCCTTTTCATCCCATAATGGTGCAGTTGCGATCGCCTCCAACAATCTTGAATTATAATCAGTTAAAACCCCATGATTATCTAGTAATTCAATCACCTGTAATAACCGTTGTTTTGGTGATATTGGACGATAGCACCTGTTAGTTAACAATGCTTTTGGTGCAAATCCTGTTAGTAATTTCATAGTTTCCTCTTGTCAGAAAGAGAGCCGGGATTTCTCCCAGCCCATTAATCAGTCATTAATTAGTCTTCACCTTCTGATAAAGCTAATTGGCTAGAACCTACTAATGCTTTGATATTTTCATCAAATCCAATTGCTATGTCGTACTTTTCTAAAGCAGCAATCATTTTGAATTTTGTACCAAGAAATAACCCGGAGAAATTTTCTTCATCTGGTTTGATAAAATTATTGATTTTACAACAGTATGATTTATTAGCTCCATTACCTTCTTTCACACCTTTGAACACTACATCAATTACACATAGCGATCGCCATCTATCATCCTTTGAACTATTTCTCGCATTTATCATTCTTGCAAAAGATGATTCTGCCTGAGTGTAAATAGTTTCTAAACATTCTACCAGACTCCAAAGAGCCACATTTTTAAATCTAATTCTGATCGGTGATTCATGCAAGAAATTATTAGCAGTATCTAAAAACATTACAAGATGTTCTGATACTACATCCATAGTTTCTTTAACAATTTGTTCTTGACTAGAATACCATCCGACCATTACACCTGCCATATCACCGTTTTTATCTTTATCAGTTTTATATCTGATATAAGGCTTAATAGCTCCTAAGATGATCATTCTGGCATTAGTAATAAATATTCCTTTCTCCACTCCTCCAGATAAGTCTTTTTCAACCAATTCATAATTTGCAAACCATCCGCATTTAGCTAAATTTTTCTCAGGAATAAATAACCCTGATGTCTCGCTATTTACGACGATTCCATAAGCAAAACGTCTTTGCCTTCTACAATTAAACTCATCACTTAAAAGAGAAGGATCAAGTTCAAACTCTGAACTGATATCATTTTCAACTTCAGATGTGTTATCAACAATATCAGTTTTAACAGTTTCAGCATTATTAACAGTCTTTTTTGCAACCATTGATTTAGTTTCCTTGTTGTTAGTAAATCATTAATTATTGAAATTTTGTAACTCAATTAAGTGCTAAAGATGAAATCAACTTTTTCATCCTATCTCCTAGTCCAGGTTTTCCAGAAATCCCCGCAAAACTATAATCAAAGTAATCACCATCACTTTCAACCAGTGAAATAGTAGTGATCATTTCATAAAGTTCATATTTCATTCGGACTTGAGCCACATAATTCATCCAATTAGTGAGAGCATTAGTTGTACCATTATTTAGTAAAGCGTTACACAAATCTCCATTGTTATTTAGGAAAATTAACCTTACCCAATACTGGAACGGTGTATTTGGAAAAGGTTGTTCCCAACTAGGTTTCGTGGAACTCAATACAATTATTTGTAAGCTAGAACCTATGTTTTGGAGTTCTTTACCAACTTCCAAATAAATGTTCCCATCTTTTCTATTAAAACGATAATTTTTCTGATCCATTACATTCTAGATAAATAGCGAAATCACCAAGCGGTAGCACCAATTAATGCAGAGATTTAGCCAAAAATTAAGCCAAACCCCTACACTAATTCTACAAGTAAACTGAAAGTGTTGGCTTCAAAGACATAGTTGTTTCACGATGCTTTTTAAATTCATTTCTCAATCTTGTTATGTAACTGTTAGAAAGCAATTTATCCCGTTTCTTTTCGAGATCAGCGATCGCTTTCTGTAATTGTTCAATCTCAATGTGGTTTTCCTGAAATACTTTCCCAGAAATCCTACAGATATCATCCTCTAATTTCCCTAAAGTAATATCGTTTTGGGGAGTAGCGTATTGTTTTTTGAATACCAAAACAATTTTCCCGTTATCATCCTCGTAAACAGTTTGCTTTGAGCCTTCAGCATTGCCTAAAACTTCAATGGCTTCATAAATTGCATCTTCGATTAATGCTTCAGCCTCATGCTGCAACTTGGCTATTTCCCTTCGAGTTTTGATTAATTGTTGTAGTTTCTGCATTCTCTTTCACCGATAAAGTAACAATTGATTGCAAAGTATCAGAGTCAAATTCCATCAATTTTTGGCATCCCAATTGGAAGGACTTAAATTTCTCCAATGAATGTTGACAGTCTTCAAACCCAGTTCTAAAGAGGAAATCATAGTAATCTAGATTCCAATAAGCTTTTAAAAGTGCTGCAAGAAATTCATTCATTTTGTTGCAAATAAACAATCAAACTCACTAAGCGGTAGCACTGAAAAAAATAAAGTAGGATGTAAGCTATCAAAGTTGACATACCACCGTTGTTTTACCGTTAAATATCTCAACTTTCACAACTTTTTCTAGGTTTTCAACAGGGTAAATTCCTACATCGAAATATTTTCTAAGAAAATACTCAATCGTTGATTCATAAGATGCCGTTGCGCTGATCGAGGTTTCCCACGTATACCCTGTAGTGGTTGTGAGTTTAGCTGATTTGAGCATTTACTTCTCCTGATAGATTTGCATAATAAAACCCCTAACTCTGTTCTGAATAGAATTAGGAGCATTAAAATTAGAAATAGTTAAAACAAACTGAATTGAGTATGCTTTGGTTTTGGTGGCTGATAAACTGAAACTCTTCGGAGACTAGGATTAATTTGAATAATTGGCAACTTCTTTTTCAAAGCTAATCTGTAAGTGTTTGCAGTTCCACCCGTAAGTTTTCCATCGTAAATTGCAATGCAGACATCAGAATGATCAATCATGTATCTATTTCTGACGTGCATACAATCTACTGTATACTTAGGTCTGAGAATTACCTGATTATCTGCGTATCTCAGAAGGCGATCGCTAATTATTTTTTCTTTCTCACTCCATAATTTTGATTGATCTCCACACGGAATTACAGCAGTCCAAGGTAAGTTTCTCTGAATTAAAATTGTTGCTGCTAATTGATCTGTCCCTTTTGCCATCCCAACAAAAAAATGATTTACACCCATTTCTAACGCTTTGTCAATCCCTTGCTTTATGCCTCCAATAATATTATTAGAAATTTTTCTGTGTCCAGTGAAACAAGCTATTTTATCACTATCTAAGTCGTGATATTTTGGCTCATATTTAGATTCTTCAACCTGCACACCATGAGCTTCAATTGTTTGGGTAATGTGTCTCATTTCAGTTTTTATAACAACCAATATCTATAAGCGGTAGCAATATCTTTGAAATAAATTTGTTTGCTTATTCAAAACAAATAATACAAATTGATATCTGTCAGTTTGACATAAAAAATAACGATCGCCCTTATTTAAAAAGGCGATTTATACGGAGTGTTTCGCTATTGCTAACTAAAATTTCAGTAAACTTGTCGAATAGTTAGATTCAATCTTCCTCCAGAATTTAATAAATTAGATGTGCCTGGAACTATCCCTTTAATGCCGTGATAAAACATCCTAGATTCATCATGCAAAATAAGGATATCACCGCTTTTTAAGATGATCTCTTTAGTCGGATCTTTTCTGCGTTTACCACCAATCAGAAATATTCCATCATCACCTAAACTAATACTGATAATTGGCGCGGCTTTATTAATCTCAGTATTATCTTGATGAATACCTAATTTACTATTTTCCTTTTGGTAATAATTAATCAAACAAGTTTCAGGTGTAAAGTTATAATCTCCAACTTTTGCTGCTAGGGATTTAGTTAAATTTCTGATAACCTCTGGAATTGGTTGCCAAGGTTTATTAGTTACAGGATGATTTTCAATATACTGATACCCATTCTGATCAGAGATCCAACCAACTTTACCGCAGTTCGTCATTTGATAATTGAATGGAGATCGGTTTTTCATTGTAGGAATAAATAAAGGCGCTCGCTTACCAATTTCTCTACAATGATGTAAAATCTCGCGCTGTTGAGACTCAGAAAGATAGTTTTGAAGATGAAGCATAAAGTTAACCTGAAAATATTACTAATTTCTTCTCGCGGTAGCGTTCTAAAAAAAAGCCCCAATTCCAGAAGGAATCAGAGCTATCTATTAAACTTCACGCTATATTTGAACTAGAATTTTACCAACTTTGTCGTAATCTTCATTCTTACCACTGCGAAAACTATAGCCATTTCTCCCAACATAATAGTTTCCGTTAAAGATAACGCAGCGATCGCCATAGAATCCGTATAAATCTCCTAAATGTGGTTGAATATTCTCTCTTTCATACCTAAATTTCTCGTTTATTTTATGGAAATTGACACCTTTTTCTCTAGGTTCTTCTGGGGGTAAAGCACTTCCAAATTTACGTGGTATTTTGATAGCCATAATTCAAACTCCTAAACAACTAAAAAAAAGCCCTAATCCCATAAGGACTAGAGCTATTTAAGTAAAATCAAATTTTAGTATGGAGGATAACCAAACTCATCATCATTTTCAGCTTCTTGATAGTTAGATACAGATACGGAAAAGTTGCCCTTAGCTTCCACTCTAGCTTTAATTTCAGCTTTCTCACCATAATGTATTTTACGATATTCAAGTAATTCTTCAATCGTAAACCCTAAATCTATTTTGATAAATTCAACTAATTCATCAAGAGATTTTTCATGTATCGGATCTGCTTTCCAGTCATTACCAAATTCATTTGCATAAGCCTTTAAATTATCATCATACTCTTTGTTATAATCTGGATTATCAAGTTTAAATTGATTCCAAGACATAACTCTAATTGCATCTAACAAAGTAGTCTTTTTCTTTGCAATTTCGATAAGTTGTTGTTCTGATTTTGTTACCAATTTAATAGCCATGATTGAAACTCCTAATAATACAAAAAACAAAAACCAAATTCTTTTCGCGGTAGCGTCAATTTACTAAAAACCCCGAATTATGGGAACTCAGGGTTAAGAATTATTTAATCGTTATCACTTTACAGTATTTCATCAAATCAATACTGGTTTTAGTTCCACGGCTCACACCATCCCAAATCGCTAATCCATAATGATTATTAGCTATTGCTCTCATTTTGGCATCACGTTGATTATAATTTCCCATTACTCCAATAACAGGAAATCCATTATTGTTTCTTGCTACGCCATTACCATTGAATTTTGCATAATAAACAGTCACACTTTGATAATTCCTAGACTTCAAATACCTCTGAACCAAATCATCAACACCCGGTGCATCACCAACAATTACATTAAATTTAAGTTCAATGATTTTGTCTAGACTGGCGATCGCTTCTTTAGGCAATGTGTTGATGCTTCTACTCCCAAATATCATTACTGTGGATTTATTATTTTTGCTACTCTGGAAATGTTTCATACTCTGAGGATATTCTGGATCATTTTCACCAATTACGCCACATTCATTCAGATCCCAAGTAGTAATTTTGTTAGATATTTCGCCTTCAACTACAAAGCTAATATCCCCAGTTTCAAATTCTTGTGTGATAGTTCCTACCGCAAGAAAACAGTTACTTTCGGGATGATAAACTATAACTTTTTCGCCAAGCATATTTTACAAAAGGCACTGCTAAACCAACAGCACCTAGATTTTACTAAATGATGATTGCTGAAACTACTGTGTATTTAGAAAATGTGAACTCAGCAGCTTGAATTTCTTT
>NZ_JAYGHC010000040.1:0-47455 GCF_034932285.1 Cronbergia sp. UHCC 0137 | reverse complement strand
TAACTCTCTTAAATTCAGGACTTATGCAAAATATCTCACTTCAACCCTTCGACAAGCTCAGTGACCACTCAAAACCTCATTTCTCTGTGAACTCTGTGCCTCTGTGGTTTGTTTTTCAGTGACTTGTGCGTAAATCCTCAAATTAAACGATCAAGCATTGGCAAAAAAGTTCATTTTTAAACCGTGTTGAGAATACTTACTGCAATCCAGGAAGTTCCAGTCCACTGGTCAACTCTTCCATGCGTTCCCGCATAGTCGCTGTAGACTTGTTATAAGCTTCCTTCATTGCCGCCGTCACCAAGTCACCAAGCACTTCAGCACCTTCATTTAAAGCATCTGGAGAAATTTCCACTCGTCTGGGTTCTTGGTTTCCACTCACAACCACCTTAACCAGACCACCTCCAGATTCCCCTTGAATTTCCATCTGCTCCAATTCGTCTTGGAGACGCTTTGCACCTTCTTGAACCTGCTGTGCCTTTTTAAAAGCCTCGGCTAGTTCTTTCATTTTTCCTAAGCCGAAGCCAAATCCCTGTCCTTTTCCTGTCATAATTAACTGCCTGCACGTGCTTTGAATAACAAATCAAATTCAATTATAGATGGGGTGGGTAATTGGTAAAGAGTAATTGGTAATTTGGCAAGCAGAAATGGTCAGGGGTAAAAGGTAAAATTTGTCATTTTCGCCGCCCCCTGTTTCCCTACATCCCTTAATAAACAGCCTGAAACTCACCAATCATTTTCACTTCCGGCTCTAACCAAATAGACCAACGTTCTTGTACCTCATATTGAATATGACGAATTAAATTAAAGATATCGCTGGCTTTAGCCCCACCACGATTAACGATAAAATTAGCATGGAGTTGTGCTACTTGCGCTCCACCAATTTGAAAACCTTTCAAACCAGTTTGTTCAATCAGCCACCCCGCCGTGTAAGATTGGGGATTGCGGAACACACTCCCACAACTGGGAAAATTATAAGGTTGGGTAGAAAGCCGATGCTGTTTGTGTTCCTTAGTTATGGCCATAACCTTTGCCGGATCTGCACCCGGCTGGAGTTGGAAAGTAGCTTGAGTTACTATCCTTGGTCCACCTTGGAGTGATGAACTCCGATATCTGTAACCTAATTCTGCTGGAGTGAGAGTTTCCAATGTTCCATCAGGTGAAAGTAATTGGGCGCTTACCAACATATCAGCCGTAGAACTTTTGTGTGCGCCAGCATTCATCACCACAGCACCACCAACACTACCTGGAATCCCCACAGCCCACTCTAATCCTTCCCAACCCAAATCTGCCGCTTCCCATGCCAAAGCAGGAATAGATTCTCCAGCAGCTACAGTTAACTGGCCTGTTTCCTGGTCAAAATATTTAGAGCGGAGATGACGAGTAGCGATCACTAGCCCTGGGATACCTTGATCACTGACTAACAAATTAGAACCAGCGCCTAATATTGTTACTTTTAAATCATGTTCTTTAGCATAGCGAATACTTGCTTGCAGCCCATCTAAGTTGCGGGGAGCAACATACCATTCGGCTGCACCGCCAACTCTATAGGAAGTTAATGCTGAAAAAAACGCTTGAGACTTGAGGACACAATTAGTCCCTGGTAAATAAATTACTTGACTATCGCCTAATTGATCTCTTTCTGGTCTCTGTAAAGTCAAATCAGAAACTCTACAGACTTTGCCATCTGCCTGGGAGGTTATCATTTTTACTTCAATGTGTGATGTTTCAATGTCTATTGTCTACCGTCTAATTACGGAAGAAAAATGCAATTAGGAAATAAGTGCTAGTAGTGTAATTTACTCAATAACAAAACCTAGCAAATTTTCTTAACTTTTAAGATGTGGCTTGAGCCGGTTCGGTGAACATGGAGATAATTTCTGGAATCACCTGATTCAAGTTACCTGCACCTAAAAACAGCGCCAAGTCTCCAGGACTTAGCGTTGGTAATAAAAACTCGCACATTGAGGATAAATCTGGTTGATAAACTACCTGTGGATGGTGCTTGCTAATCGCATCTGCTAACTGTTGTCCAGTAATCTGCCCTAAATCTGGTTCACCAGCACTGTAAATATCAGTTAGTATCACTAAATCAGCATGGGTAAAACATTGGGCAAATTCTTCTAAAAAGGTAAGTGTACGAGTATAACGATGGGGTTGGAAGATAGCGACTACTCTTTGTCCTGGTCTAGCTTGGAGACGGGCAGCAGCTAGGGTGGCGCGAATTTCGCTAGGGTGATGGGCATAGTCATCAATAAAGGTAATACCAGCAGCTTCACCCCTAAGTTCAAACCGTCGTCTTGCACCTTCAAAATTAGCAATCCCTTTGGCTATTTCCCCAAATTCTAAACCCACCACTCGACCAACGGCCACTGCTGCTAGGGCATTGCTGAGGTTATGGCGACTTAAAAGTTGCAAATTCAATACACCTAATGGCTTACCTTTTTCCCAAACCAGTGCTGTTGTTCCATCAGCGCGATAGTCAACATTGGTAACTGTGTAGTCGGCTTTGGTTTCTGGTTGGAGGCTATAGCTGATTGTTGGTTTTAACCTATCGCGCACTGTGTCACAATCAATGCTACCAATTAAAACTTTACAACCCTGGGCAAATTTTTGGAAGGTCTCCACCACTTCCTCTAATGTGTCATAATGGTCAGGGTGATCAAGTTCAATATTGGTAATCACTCCAATTTCCGGCGCGTGTTTCACCAAAGAACCATCTGATTCATCAGCTTCAGCTACCAGATATCGACTTTCCCCTAGACGAGCATTACCTTCCCAAGCCTTGACTTCACCACCAACTAAAATTGTTGGGTCAAGACCAGCTTCCAGCATCATATAACCAATCATGCTACTGGTTGTAGTCTTCCCATGAGTTCCAGCCACCGCAACACTATAATAATCAGCAATTAAGGCAGCTAGAACATCTGAGCGATGCCAAATTGGGCAACCTAATTCCAATGCTGCTTTATATTCCAAATTATTGGCATTAATAGCCGTTGAACATATTACCTGGGGCAATATTGCCGTGGCCGATGACAATTGTTCTTGTGAATTTAATAATACTCCCTTCGCTGATACTTGAGGCACAAAAAATTCAAGATTGCTTGCTTCTTGTCTACTAAAAATATGAGCGCCTAAAGATTCCAGTTTATGGGTAATGTGATTGGCACGCAAATCAGAACCGGATATTGGCAATTTACGCTTTGTCAAAACGTAGGCCAGAGCAGACATTCCGATGCCACCGATCCCAATGAAATGAAATGGCTTACCGCTAAAATCTATATAATGATTCATTCCTTACTCCTCTTAGACCACACCACACACGCCATAATCACAAATGACACACGTATCATAACAGGAATTTGTTTTTTACCGATACTACTCCTGCATTATTTTTATAACTGAATAAATGCCTGATGTTTTTCTCTTTTAGTTATTTCCAAAAGATTTGACTCCTGATTCCCAAGTATTTGTATAATTCTTCAGAAAAATTTGTCCAGATCGGGAAATAAATTTTGGTAATTTTCAACACATGATTTACTGTTAATTACTAAAATTAACCGCAATAAAATTTTGGTTGCAAAACCAAATCTAGAAGGACATAAGTTGACTACAATAATACACTGGAAGTCAAATAATTCTTCTATTGTCTAAAGCCAATCATGAATTTATGCAGGACATAGCAATTTTTGGTGGCACATTTGATCCCGTTCATCAAGGACACCTATTCATAGCTCAAAAGGCTGTGGAGCAGTTTTGCCTAGAACAAGTGATTTGGGTTCCATCCCAAAATCCTCCTCATAAACAAGCAGCTTTGTTTGAGCATCGGGTAGCAATGCTGCAACTAGCAACACAAGAAAATCCCAAATTTACTGTCTCATCAATTGAGTTACAAGATTCTGGAACTTCTTATGCCATTAATACTTTTAAGAACTTATCCTCCTGTTACCCGAATACACACTGGTATTGGATTATAGGTTTAGATGCTTTCCAAACGTTACCTAATTGGTATGGTGGAGATGAACTAGCGCAAATGTGTGATTGGTTGATTGCACCCCGACATCTAGGTGGTGAGAATATAGCTCAAAGTAAGGTAATTTGCAAGGGTATAGAGCAGAATTTTAAAGAAAATTTACATATTAACTGGAAACTATTGTCTATCCCCTTAGTAATAATTTCGTCAAGCATGATCCGTAGGCTTTCTTGTGCAGGTTATTCAATTCATGATTTAGTGACAGAGCCGGTTAGAGCTTACATCAATACCCACAGGCTCTACTCTAATAATTCTGAATAAATTGTGAGTTTTTTTTTAGATATAACGCTTTATGGTTATGAGTACCCCCCCCTTTGCGATATGATTGGGTTCAACGATATCAACTTATAGGCATAAATACAGAGGGTAAGATACTGTGATTAGAGTTGCAATCAACGGTTTTGGGCGCATTGGACGTAACTTTGCACGCTGCTGGGTGGGTAGAGAAAATAGTAATATTGATCTTGTTGCTATTAATGACACCTCAGACCCTAGAACCAATGCTCACCTGCTGAGATATGATTCCATGCTAGGTAAGTTAAAGGGTGTTGACATTAGTGCTGATGATAATTCCATCATCGTTAATGGTAAAACGATTAAATGTGTATCGGATCGCAACCCTGATAACTTGCCTTGGAAAGAGTGGGAAATTGACCTGATTATTGAAGCAACTGGTGTTTTTACCAGCAAAGAAGGGGCAATGAGACACGTCAATGCCGGAGCAAAGAAGGTTCTAATCACTGCTCCTGGCAAAAATGAGGATGGTACTTTTGTGATGGGTGTGAATCATCATGAGTACGACCACCACAAACACAACATTATCAGTAATGCCAGTTGTACTACCAACTGCTTGGCTCCCATTGCCAAAGTATTAAACGAAAAATTTGGCATCATCAAGGGGTCAATGACCACTACCCACAGTTACACTGGAGATCAGCGATTATTAGACGCTTCTCACCGTGATTTGCGTCGGGCTAGAGCGGCAGCTATCAACATTGTACCTACTTCTACGGGTGCGGCAAAAGCAGTGGCTCTGGTAATTCCAGAATTGAAAGGTAAGTTGAATGGTGTAGCTTTGCGTGTACCTACTCCTAACGTTTCCATGGTGGATTTCGTGGTTCAGGTTGAGAAGCCAACTATCACTGAAGAAGTTAACCAAGCCCTCCGAGCTGCGGCTGAAGGTCCACTGAAAGGGATTTTGGGCTATAGCGAACTTCAACTTGTTTCATCTGATTATCAAGGTACTGATGAATCTTCGATTGTTGATGCTAATTTGACTTTGGTTATGGGCAATGACATGGTGAAGGTTATGGCTTGGTATGATAATGAGTGGGGTTACAGTCAACGGGTTCTTGATTTGGCGGAATTAGTAGCTCAGAAGTGGGTATAATTCCCAGTTCTCATTCTTGAAGTAAGGAAAGGGTGGGGTTTCCCTGCCCCTACTGGTGTTAACTTAACCTAAAACCCTAATAATGCCGTTAGATCAAACTTATTCAGTTCCCCAACAATCAAGAAGAACCCCACCCCCGCTTTTGCTTTAGCAAAATCTCCCCTCCTCTCTTGAGGCTACGGTGTACACACAAGTGATCTGATTACCCAAAACAAGCCCTGGCGATTAGAAATCACGGCTACACAAACAAAGTCCACCTGCGTGGACTGAAGAAAAACTACTTATTTTTAACCCACGGAGGTGGGTTTTGCCTGTGTAGTTGCGGTTTCTAACCGCCGATTTAATCTTGATAAGACTTGTGTGTACACGGTAGCTCTTGAGGGGAGGGGATTAAGATAAGGGGTAAAACTTCTGTGGGACAATGATTTGAGTTTAAGTTGACACCAATGCTTCCCCTACTGGCTAAAATGTTTAAATCCTTGGTTTAGAGTGAGGGTTTGGTCAGGAAATCTTTGCTCTTGATCATGTAATAAGACTGTTAAATTTTCTGTGATTTTGCCAATTATGGCTGCACCTGTGCCTAGTTGTTTAACTAAAGTTTCTGCTTGAGCTTGGGGTAAACATAGGACTAATTCAAAGTCTTCACCACCATAGAGAAAATATTCTCGTTGTTGTTGTGGTGTTAGCCAGTGTTTAAAAGCTGGTGGAAGGGGGATTTGTGCGTGTTCTAAAATGGCTCCGACACCACTAGCACGACAAATTTGCAATACTGCATCTGCTAAACCGTCGCTGCTGTCCATGCCGGCGATGCTAGTTTTGGGTTTGATGATTTGATGAAGAATGGGTATGACATCTAAACGTGGATTGGGTCGCTGGTGTGCTTTGATTAGAGATGCCTGTTCTTGGTTTTTGAGGTTTTGACCTATTTCGGGATGGAGGAGCAGTTCTAGACCAGCACGGGACGCTCCGTGAATACCTGTGATAGCGATCGCATCTCCAACTTTTGCGGCAGAACGACGGATAATAAAATTGGGATCTACTTGACCAAAGGCTGTAATTGCTAAAGTAGTAATGGGCGATCGCACGACATCACCGCCCACAATAGTAGTATGATACTTTTGCAAGCATTCTGTCATTCCCTGATATAGTCTTTCTACCCAATTAACCCTGGTATTCCCCGGTAAACCTAGTCCGACGGTGATTCCCAAGGGAAAAGCCCCCATTGCGGCTAAATCTGATAAATTAGCAGCCACAGCCCTCCAACCCGCATCCTCTGGGGAGGTGGTAAGATCGCTAAAATGTACACCATCAACTAGCATATCTGTGGTGACAACTAGAGATTTGTCTGGTGGAGTGGCTAATACAGCAGCATCATCACCAATAATTTCTGGTGGACAAAAGCGTTGTAATCTAGATAAAAGACCTTGTTCACCAATATCCTTAACTTGTAGGGAAGATAATTCACTATTCACAATTAAATTTACAGCGATCGCTTTACCAAAATGTTGCTTTAATCTCCCTCAACTTGCAACCAATTTTCCAAATCACCAAGAGTAGAGAAATCTAACAACGCTTCACCCAGTGTTTCTACCTGTTCCAGGGATAATTTCTGAATTTGTAACAGCAGTACATTAGGTATTTTACCTAATTTTTTGTTTAATTGTCGCAAAATGAGCGATCGCGCTTCTTTTTCACGACCTTGCTCATGACCTTCTTCTTTTGCTTCCCGAATAGCTCTTGGTTCTTCTGTTATTAATCCCAGCATCGCTTTAATCTCTTCTCTATTTAGGTTAGTTAGTTTGTAGACGATAATTGTCGTCACTATATCTATTATCGCTTGTTCTGAAATTGTGTCTATCTGTGTAGCTTTTGCTTGCGCTATTAAAAACTTTGCTGCTTCCACAGCTTGTCTTTTCGGAGTCGTAGTTAGCAACATTAACCCCAATCCTAGCGGTTGTTGTCGCAAATCTCCCAATTCATTCAAATATATCCTCCGAACTTTTTTACTCTCCAATAAAACGCTGTGAATTGTTGGGTTTACTGGTTCTAGGCTACGAGAAGGAAAAATTATTACTCCAAACCAGTCATCGTAACGGATGGAATGACGGTAAAGAAATAAAAATAACTCTGTAAAGAAGCGGTGATATAGGTCTTGGTCTTCTTGAAATTGGACTTCTGCAAAAAATACTGTTTTATTAACTGCGTTATCCGGTGGTAAAAATACTCCATCAATACGGAAAGCTGTTTCTTTGACTTCGATGGATTCAAATTGATAATTTCGCGCTTCTGGAGGTGGTTCATCTACCAATTCAAAGAGTAACCCAGGGAATTGTTTAAAAAGTTTGTAGAAAATTGAGTCTCGACGCATGATTAATTACAGAATTGTGCTTTAATCTCTCTCAAGTTGTAACCAATTTTCTAAATCTGTAAGAGTAGAGAAATCTAACAACGCTTCACCCAGTGTTTCTACCTGTTCCAGGGATAATTTCTGAATTTGTGACAGCAGTACATTAGGTATTTTACCTAATTTTTTGTTTAATAGTCGCAAAATGAGCGATCGCTCTCCTGTTTCACGACCTTGCTCATGGCCTTCTTCTTTTGCTTCTCGAATAGCTCTTGGTTCTTCTGTTATTAATCCCAGCATCGCTTTAATCTCTTCTCTATTTAGGTTAGTTAGTTTGTAGACGATAATTGTCGTTACTATATCTATTATCGCTTGTTCTGAAATTGTGTCTATCTGTGTAGTCTTTGCTTGCGCTATTAAAAACTTTGCTGCTTCCACGGCTTGTCTTTTCGGAGTCGTAGTTAGCAACATTAACCCCAATCCTAGCGGTTGTTGTCGCAAATCTCCCAATTCATTTAAATATATCCTCCGAACTTTTTTACTCTCCAATAAAACGCTGTGAATTGTTGGATTTACTGGTTCTAGGCTACGAGATGGAAAAATTATTACTCCATACCAGTCATCGTAACGGATGGAATGACGGTAAAGAAATAAAAATAATTCTGTAAAGAAGCGGTGATATAGGTCTTGGTCTTCTTGAAATTGGACTTCTGCAAAAAATACTGTTTTATTAACTGCGTTATCCGGTGGTAAAAATACTCCATCAATACGGAAAGCTGTTTCTTTGACTTCGATGGATTCAAATTGATAATTTCGCGCTTCTGGAGGTGGTTCATCTACCAATTCAAAGAGTAACCCAGGGAATTGTTTAAAAAGTTTGTAGAAGATTGAGTCTCGACGCATGATTAATTACAGAATTGTTGAAGGTGCGTTATTTGCAAGGTTAACGCACCCTAGATGACTATTACAATTACTTGGTAATAGTTTTATAAATCAAATTTTGGGTAGGGTCGAGATTAACATTGCTGACACCTTTTTGAGCAAATACATAATCCTTATTTTGCCATAAAGGAACATAAGGAATATCTTTGACAACTTGGGTTTGAATATCGGCAAATATTTTTTTTCTAGCTTCAGGATTTTGTTCTTTGCGTTGCTGATCAATCAGCTTATTCATTGTTTCACTATAATAAAAAGAACCTTGGGTTTGACTTCCACCATCTTCGCATCCTTTAGCATCTGAGCCTTTTTGACAGGCTAAAAATGGTTGTACATAATTATCTGGATCTAGGAAATCTGGATACCAATCAAGTAAAGCAATTGGATATAAACCCTTGGAAATGTTTTTAAAGAAAGTAGCACCTTCTACAGTATTTACTTCCAATTGTAATAAGCCGTCCATCTTTCTGTCAGCTAGAGATTTGAGCGTCTGTGCTGTCAAACTGCGGGTAGGTGAACTAGCTGGATACCAAACTTGAATTTTGGCAGGATTTTCTTTGGAAAAACCAGCAGTAGTTAATAATTTTTTGGCTTGATCAAAATTAGCGTCAGGATATTTTTCCTTAAATAGTGGCTGGGAAACATTAAAGGTAGTGGGAATCATGCTGTAAAGGGGATCAGCTTGATTATATAAAACTCGCTGATTTAACAGTGGACGGTCAACCAATGCAGCGATCGCACCCCTCACTTCTACTTTATCCAATGGTTTTTGATTCCGGTTCAACACCATATAACTAACTACACTACCCTGAGCAGTGATCGCTTGCCAATCTCCTTTTTTCGCACTTTCTTCTAAACTACGAATCTGATCTGGTTGTAACGACAGGTAAGCTACATCTACCGCACCAGTCCTAAACGCATTAAATAAATTCACAGGACTGGTCTGAATTTGGACGTTAATCCCTTTATTAGCTGGTTTTTCTCCCCAATATTTGTCAAATACATCCAATCGTATGGAATCAGTTCCATACTGACCTAATTTATAAGGGCCTGTTCCTACAAAAATATTCGGTTTAAATTTTCCAGCACCCAGTTCATAAGCTGTGGGGGAAACTGCACACACCCCAGAAAAAGCTAACAATGAAGGAAAGGCTGCAAAGGGCTTTTTCAGCTTGATCGTTAACTCATTTTCTCCAGTGGCTTTAACAGAATCTACGGTATCAGACAGTAAAAAAGATGGTTTACCTTTATTTTCAATAAAACGCTGAATGCTAAACGCCATTGCTTTAGCGTTAAAAGGAGTATCATCATGAAAAACCACCCCTTGGCGGAGCGGAATGGTGTAAGTTAGACCATCTTCGCTAACTTTGGGTAATTCTGTGGCTAATTGGGGTTTTATTTCTGTTTTGCCCGGTTCATAAGTGTAAAGGCGATCGCTCATATTAAACACTAAACCCAAAGATGCCAATTCATACGCATCCGCCGGATCTAAAGTTCTTGGTTTTGATGTAGTACCGATAGTAATCCGACCATCACCCACAGGGGTATTAACCACACTGGATGAAGGTGTAGTTGTTTGTTGTCCAGGTGTGCAACTAACAGCCAAGAATAAACATATAGAAAACAAAGATAGAAATTTCGTAATTCTACCCCACCGTCTCATAGACAGGGAAAGCCAAGTTATCATGATTAATATTTTTTAGATCACCAGCTAGTTATTCTACTATATGTGTGCTTTGGGCGATCGCGGTGGAGATTGATCAAAAAAAGAAGCAACCTGACAAGTTACCCCTGGCGCGATCGTCCTAAAATTTAATTAATATCATCTAGATAACCACCGTTGTTATATTATACAGCAACAGACATAAATCTTACTGCGGGTCTATCCGTATGGGTTGGCGGACGAAGATAACTCATCGGTAATGTTACTACTGTCACAGTATTGCCAACCATATCAAAAAATTCAACACTGTAACCAGTCTCTAGTCCCAGCACGTCATGTCGTTCCACTATAGTCCCAATATCTCCAGAATATACACCTTCTTCTGGAAGATCACGCAATAAAATTATATCTGAGTAAAGGGGAAAATTCATCGCAGCGTCCACTATTACTAATCAGGAATTAAGGTAATCAAGCGAGGAAAATCTGTGCCAGTATCTATTTGCCAAATTGTCTTAACCAGAAGTTCTCTGTTAATAGGAGTCACTAGGTTGGCACTAACCTCATATCTTGTACCATAAACAGTTTCCTTAACCATATTAACATCTACAGTTAAGTGAAACTTGCGAATATCTGCTTCTAGCTGCTGCCATTTATCAGGAGAATAACCAAATTGGATTAATAGCTTTGCCTTTGACCCACCACGCTTGTGATCAGTGTTCAACAAATACTCAGTCAACTTGGATGACTCAATTACTGCAATATTGCTATTGGGAATTTTCATGTATGTGATGGCAGTCACTTTAGCAGTTTATCATATCCTAAATCCTCATAACCCAGCGAACGGAGAAATAAGCTCTTGCATGATCTTTGATTAGCGATCGCTGTGGAAATTGATCAAAATAAGAAAAGATAGATCAAGTTATAAACAGCAGATTTTAAGGGATTGGTAGCGATATTTGAGCCACAGGCTAGGTAATCACATCTATTGACACCCTTGCAAAGCGTTCCATCAAAAGTTACACTTTTTAAAACATTCTCATTTTTGATTAGCCATCGCCCAAACACTAAAACAGCAACTTCTTGACAAAAGTAGTGAAGCTATGGTAGTGAGTCGGCATAGGAAAACTCAAAATTAGCAATAAAAAAACTCAGAGGATTCTCAGCCCAGTGGATTTCACTCCTGAGCGCCCCAGTAAAAAAATTGCTTTGAAAATCACCAATCCAGGAGGAGTTTAGTCAATGGGACTACCTTGGTATAGAGTACATACCGTCGTTTTGAATGATCCAGGTCGTCTAATTTCAGTCCATTTGATGCACACAGCCCTAGTAGCAGGCTGGGCTGGCTCAATGGCACTTTACGAACTAGCAACTTATGATCCTAGCGATCCAATCCTTAACCCCATGTGGAGACAAGGGATGTTCGTACTCCCCTTCATGTCACGCTTAGGCGTTACCGAATCTTGGGGTGGATGGAGCGTCACCGGTGGACTAGCAAAAGACCCCGGTTTCTGGTCATTTGAAGGCGTTGCTGCTGCTCACATTGTTCTCTCTGGGTTATTATTCCTAGCAGCCGTTTGGCACTGGGTTTACTGGGACTTAGAACTCTTTAGAGATCCCCGCACAGGCGAACCCGCCCTCGACTTGCCAAAAATGTTTGGCATTCACCTGTTCTTATCCGGTTTACTTTGCTTTGGTTTTGGTGCATTCCACCTAACTGGACTATTTGGACCAGGAATGTGGGTTTCTGACCCCTACGGCATAACTGGTAGCATTCAAGCAGTAGCACCAGAATGGGGTCCGGCTGGGTTTAACCCATATAACCCCGGTGGCGTAGTGGCTCACCACATTGCTGCCGGTGTAGTTGGCATTATCGCTGGTTTATTCCACCTCACCGTTAGACCCCCCGAAAGGCTCTACAAAGCCCTACGGATGGGTAACATTGAAACAGTCCTTTCCAGCAGTATCGCGGCCGTATTCTTCGCCGCTTTCGTCGTAGCTGGTACTATGTGGTACGGTAGTGCTACCACCCCCATAGAATTGTTTGGACCCACCCGCTATCAGTGGGATCAAGGCTACTTCCGTCAAGAAATTCAGCGCCGTGTGCAAACAGATGTTTCCCAAGGTGCTACCCTGACTGAAGCATGGGCAAAAATTCCCGAAAAACTCGCTTTCTACGATTACGTAGGCAATAGTCCCGCCAAAGGTGGTCTATTCCGTACAGGAGCGATGGTAAAAGGTGATGGTATTGCTCAATCTTGGCAAGGACACGCAGTATTCACAGATGCAGAAGGACGAGAATTAACAGTCCGTCGTCTGCCCAACTTCTTTGAAACCTTCCCCGTAGTTTTGACCGACAATGATGGAATCGTCCGCGCTGACATTCCCTTCCGTCGGGCAGAATCCAAGTATAGTTTTGAACAAACCGGCGTTACCGTTAGTTTCTACGGTGGCGATCTCAATGGCAAGACTTTTACTGAGCCTGCTGACGTTAAAAAGTATGCTCGTAAAGCCCAAGGTGGCGAAATATTTGACTTTGACCGGGAAACATTAAACTCTGATGGTGTATTCCGTACATCTCCTAGAGGTTGGTTTACCTTTGGTCACGCTGTATTTGCTCTGTTATTCTTCTTTGGTCATATTTGGCACGGCGCTCGCACAATCTACCGCGACGTATTTGCTGGTGTAGAAGCCGATTTAGAAGAACAAGTCGAATGGGGTCTATTCCAAAAAGTGGGTGACAAAACAACCCGCCGGAAAGAAGCTCTCTAATTTCTGGGGAATATTGGGGCTTTAAGGATCACTCCTTTCCCCTGTTCCTCCCTTTCCCTTGATTACTAGGAACTTTTAATATGGAAAGCGTTGCATACATTTTGATTTTGACCTTGGCAATTGGTGTTCTCTTTTTTGCGATCGCCTTTCGTGAACCCCCCCGCTTTGAAAGAAGAGAGAAGAAATAATTAGCAAAATTCCCAGGGAATATACACCCCACATCCGTTGCTACCACAGCAGTAGTAACGGATATGTTTTTCAAATTAAGCAAATTAATAGTTGAACTAATGACTAATAACTCAATATATGATATAATGGTCTATCTGGAAGTTGATATGTGTTAACACCAGCTTTTATAAGCTAGGATAAAAAAAATGTGGGACTAGACTATCGTCAAGCACCTTACATAAAATAATGCACTTATGACACAACCTTTACGGAGACTAAAACCAGGAACAAATTAGCATGGTCAATCAGAACTTAACCATAACCGCTACAGAAATTGGATTCACTCACGAAGATTTCGCTGCTCTACTTGACAAGTACGACTATCACTTCAGCCCTGGTGACGTTGTACCAGGTACAGTATTCAGTATAGAGCCGCGCGGCGCTCTGATTGACATAGGTGCTAAGACAGCAGCATATATACCGATACAAGAAATGTCTATTAACCGGGTAGATGCCCCGGAAGAAGTCTTACAGTCAAACGAAACACGGGAATTTTTTATCCTCACCGATGAAAACGAAGATGGTCAGCTAACCCTGTCCATTCGTCGGATTGAATACATGAGAGCCTGGGAGAGAGTACGGCAGTTGCAAGCAGAAGATGCTACTGTCCGCTCTGGCGTATTTGCTACCAATCGTGGGGGTGCATTGGTCAGAATCGAGGGATTACGAGGCTTTATCCCCGGTTCTCATATCAGTACACGCAAACCCAAGGAAGATTTGGTAGGTGAAGAACTACCATTGAAATTCTTAGAAGTAGACGAAGAGCGTAACCGCTTAGTTCTCTCCCATCGTCGGGCGCTGGTTGAGCGGAAGATGAACCGCTTGGAAGTTGGCGAAGTTGTGATTGGTACTGTTCGCGGTATTAAACCTTACGGTGCATTTATCGACATCGGCGGTGTCAGTGGACTACTGCACATCTCGGAAATTTCCCATGAGCATATTGACACACCTCACAGCGTCTTCAATGTCAATGACGAAGTAAAAGTCATGATTATTGATTTAGATGCAGAAAGAGGTCGGATTTCCTTGTCTACCAAGCAACTAGAACCAGAACCCGGTGACATGATTAAAAACCGTGATTTGGTTTATGATAAGGCTGAAGAAATGGCAGCTAAGTATCGGGAACAAATGTTAGCTAAACAGCAAGGTATTGTTGTTGCACCTGTGGAAGCCGTAGAAGCAGTTGAAGCAGTTGAAGCAGTTGAAGCAGTTGAAGCAGTTGAAGCAGTTGAAGCAGTTGAAGCAGTCGAAGCAGTCGAAGGTGTTGCACCTGTTGAAACGGAAGTTGTAGATGCTGCACCAGTAGAAGTTGCACCTGTGGAAGCGGAAACTGTAGCCGAAGAAGAAATTCCACCAGCAACAGAAGATAATAGTGACGTTCCAGTAGCTATTGAAGGGTAATATATTTGTAGTTTTAAATATCTACAAATTAAACTATTAAGAGGGCTTTTCCCTCTTTTTTTATTAACTTTTTTAAATGGAGGTTGCATCTTTTGGTAACGATTCAATGTAAAAATATTACGTTTCCTAATATTCAAGCAATACTATTTGATAAAAATGGTACATTAGAAGATTCAGAAGTTTTTTTAAGGGCGCTGGGACAAAAAGGAGCGCGGATCATAGACGCGCAGATTCCGGGAGTTGGAGAACCTTTATTAATGGCTTTTGGTATTAATGGAGATACTTTAGATCCAGCAGGTTTAATATCCGTGGCCAGTCGTCGAGAAACAGAAATTGCAGCGGCCGCTTATATTGCTGAAACTGGGAGAGGATGGTTTGAATCAATAGCGATCGCTCGTCAAGCCCTAGAAGAAGCACAACAATACATTGATCAAACCCCTTCACCCTTATTTGTCGGTAGCTTAGATGTTTTAAAATACCTATCAGCAGCAGGGTTAAAATTGGGTATTCTTTCAGCCGCATCATCTGAAAATGTGCAGAAATTTGTCGCTATTCACCAATTAAGTGATTATATTCAATTATCCATGGGAGTTGACGAAGGACCAAGTAAACCAGATCCAATCCTATTTTTACAAGCTTGTCAAGCCCTGGGTGTAGAACCAAGAGCAACACTAATGGTAGGTGATTCTGCTGGTGATATGCAAATGGCTCGTAATGCTCATGCTGCTGGTTGTATAGGTATTACTTGGATTGGTAATTCAGGTAATGTCAAAGGGGCAGATGTGGTAATTAATCAGCTTGATCAAATTCAGATTGTCGAAGATTAGGAGAATAAGTAGGTTGGTGTTAAAAATTGTTGTGGGGATTAAGTAGGGTTCTATTGCCATACACCCTGACTTTTCTTGACTTATGCTAAAATAGAAGATGAAAAACTACCAAATGTGTTATTGATGCTGTGATTGATTAGACAGACCTCAACGATGAGCATAGAGCATATTAATAAATGACATCGCAAATTTTTTCAGCATCAGACCCCACGAGTAGTTATAATTTCCTATAAGTTGAAAAAACTCTTAAGATTAGCGTAACAATTAGATTAAGATAAAAATTACGCTTCTATTTAACTGATTAACCGACAAACAAACTAGGAGGACTATAATATGGCGCTTGTACCAATGCGGCTGCTTTTAGATCACGCGGCTGAGAACGGCTACGGCATCCCAGCTTTTAACGTTAATAACTTAGAACAGATTCAAGCAATCATGAAAGCGGCGGCTGACACAGATAGCCCCGTTATTTTACAAGCTTCTCGCGGCGCACGTAACTATGCCGGTGAAAACTTCTTGCGCCACCTGATTTTGGCGGCGGTAGAAACCTACCCTCAGATTCCCATTGTCATGCACCAAGATCATGGTAATGCGCCTTCTACTTGCTACTCAGCAATTAAGAACAACTTTACTAGCGTCATGATGGATGGCTCCTTGGAATCTGATGCTAAGACTCCAGCCAGCTTTGAGTACAACGTTAAAGTTACCAGCGAAGTTGTGAACGTAGCTCACTCTTTGGGTGTCAGCGTTGAAGGTGAACTAGGTTGTTTGGGTTCTCTAGAAACCGGTGCAGGTGAAGCTGAAGATGGTCACGGTTTTGAAGGTACTCTTGACCATTCTCAATTATTAACTGACCCCGATGAAGCTGTTAGCTTTGTAGAAGCAACTCAAGTAGACGCTTTGGCTGTAGCGATCGGTACAAGTCATGGTGCTTACAAGTTTACCCGTAAGCCTACTGGCGAAATTTTGGCTATTAGCCGCATTGAAGAAATTCACCGCCGTTTACCTAACACCCATTTGGTAATGCACGGTTCTTCTTCTGTACCCGAAGATTTGATTGCATTGATTAACCAATTTGGTGGTGCTATTCCTGAAACCTACGGTGTACCTGTAGAAGAAATTCAAAAAGGCATCAAGAGTGGTGTTCGTAAGGTAAATATCGACACCGATAACCGCTTGGCTATCACTGCGGCTGTCCGTGAAGCTTTGGCTGCTAATCCCAAGGAATTTGATCCTCGTCACTTCCTCAAGCCTTCGATTAAATATATGCAGAAGGTTTGTGCTGACCGTTATGTACAGTTCGGTACTGCTGGTAACGCAAGCAAGATTAAGCAAGTTTCTTTAGAAGATTTTGCTGCTAAGTATGCTAAGGGCGAATTGGTAATGAGAGCGGCTGCTAAAGTTTAATTTGGCAGGATGATAATTGGGGTGTAGCGATGCTATGCCCCAAAAATTTTATTGACTCCTGACTCCTGCTATATTTGATCAATTGCTAATCGCTTCAACCACTTTTTGAGAAACAAAGGGTAAAATTTCCCGATTTTTAGCCTGTGCTTTACCTTCTGTAAATACAACTAACAAATAAGAACGTTGGTTTGGTAATTCGATATAAGCCGCATCATGACGCACTGAACTTGTCCAACCAGCTTTTGACCAAATTTGACTATTTTCAGGTAATCCACCCCCTAGAAAGCCTCTTACCTGGTCTTCGTCTCCATTTTCGGGTAATTCGTGAGAGTTAAGGTTGCGTTTGAGTAAAGCCATCATAGATTGCGATCGCCCACTAGAAACCGCCACTCCACCAACTATACTATGTAATAATCGGGCAGTCCCATTGGTACAAAGCATATTCCGATTTTCAAACATCTCTCCATAAAAAGCCCGTTCCCGTCCATAGGGTCCATCACCCCAAGTCTTTTGGCAAACATTAATACTCTTCATTTCTTCCCACCGCAAAGACTGGTAATAGCGATTCACAATCTGACGCTGATATTTCCAAGTCTCAAAGGGTCCGGGGGCTAATTCTGCACCGGAAGTAGTCCCACTGAGGACATCTACAACTAAGCTGGTGGCATCATTGCTAGAATCAACTATCATATCACCCATGGCTCGTTCCAATTCTTTGGAAGTTTGGCTCATGCCTTTTTCTAGCCATTCGTGCATAGCCACCAGATAAAATAATTTAACCACACTAGCAGGATAGATGCTCTCTAAACCGCGATAATTAAACCCCCGCACAGGATGATTCCAAAAAGCATTAGGAGTCAGCGCCCCTCCTGTATTTACGGGTACGGGAGGATCGTAAACTATCCAAGTTAAGGCAATTTGATTAGGGGCTAAAGTAGGAAATGCTGCCCAAGTTGCTTCTAAAATGCTATTACCTAGCTTTTCTAGCTGTTCGTCTTGATTAAAAAATACCATTTTTAGTTACTTACCTGAAAGAATGATGAATAATCCTCAATCCCACATCCCAAAATTCAAATTAGCAGAATATCAGTGTCTTGCTGACCTAAATATATATGATTCTTCTGAGTGTATACGCTTGGCAACTCAAGCCGCTACTGGGCGACATTTACGGGTAACATCAAATGATCAAGATTTAGCTATGGGGGTATATTTACTTGAGGATGATTATCCTGGGTGGGTATCTGTTGCTGATTGGGGTTTGTTACAACTTGTTACTGTACCTTATCAGGCTTCAACTTTGTTGGAATTTGAGATTAAAAATTTGCTCCCCCAGGTCATCAGTTTTACCCATGCAGCAATGCAAGAACCTAATTATTACCTTTGGGGTGGAACTGTACCGCCAAATTACGATTGTTCTGGATTAATGCAAGCGGCTTTTGCTTCCGTGGGTGTGTGGCTACCGAGAGATGCTTATCAACAAGAAAGTTTTACTCAACCAATTCCTATCAGTGAATTGCAACCAGGGGATTTAGTATTTTTTGGTACTCCCGCAAAAGCTACCCATGTCGGTTTATCTTTGGGCGATCGCTATTATATCCACAGTTCTGGAAAAGAGAAAGGACGGGATGGAATTGCCATTGATCAACTTTCGGAACAGGGAGATATAATTAGTCAGTCATATTATCAACAGTTACGGGGGGCTGGTAGAGTTGTTAAGAGTTATCAACCACAGATGTTGGTAAGTAGATCAGAACAATAAAACCAAATTTAGCTTAATGAAAAATATCAAACGTGCAATTAATCTAGTTTGGCAAAGTTCTCCAAAGTGGATGATTGCCAATATAACTTTTAATTTCATTCAGAGTATATTGCCTATTGGATTACTGTACATAATCAAACTAATTGTAGATCGCATTGCTTTGAGTATCAGCATTAAAAATAAACAGGAGATTTTTGCTGATATTATCTTGCTGTTGATCAATGCTGGTGTAATTATATTGTGGAATAACCTTAATACTGTAATTACTGAATTATGCTCAACAACCTTAGCACAAAAAGTTACAGATTATATGCAGATCAAAATTTTTCAGAAAGCGATCGCCATTGATTTAGAATCCTACGAAAGCCCTGAAAAACAAGATATCTTAGAACGTGCTACATGGGAAGCCCCACACCGTCCCACCCGAATGTTAAGCAATTTAACTACTGCTTTTCAAAATGTTGTTTCTTTAATAGTCATCTCTGGAATATTAATCTCCTTAAATTGGCGGCTATTTGCAATATTATTACTTGCTTCAATACCGACAATGTTCATACGCTTTTGGCAATCAAAATCCATCTACAAGTGGCAACGTCGTCAAACTGAGATAGAACGTAAAGCCAACTACTTTGGACATTTACTATTAGGAGATCAACCGGCAAAAGAGATTCGACTATTTAATTTAGGTGATTTTTTTATTCAAAGATTTTATCACATCAGACAACAACTGTTTAAAGAAAAACTTGTTATTACAATTCGGCAATCTCTCATGCGATTAATTTCTCAAGGTTTTACTGGGCTGTTGATGATCGCAACATATTTATTTATTATACATCAAACAATTTACGGCAAGTTTCAATTGGGTGATTTAGTGTTGTATAGTCAAGCCTTCCAGAGGGGACAAAATGCCTTGAGAGAGTTGATTTCTAGTTTAAGTGGACTGCATGAAAATAATTTATTTCTTTCGGATATATTTAACTTTTTAGCTCTCAAAAATGGGATAGATGAAACTATGTATCCCAAACCAATGCCATCTAAAATACAACAGGGTATTGTTTTTGATAATGTTAGTTTTAGACATCAAAATTCTTCAAGGAAGGCAATCAAGCAAGTTAATCTTAAAATTGCCCCTAAAGAAGTAATTGCACTGGTTGGAGAAAATGGTTCTGGAAAAACTACCCTAGTTAAATTGTTGTGTCGTCTTTATGATGTAACTAGCGGTAGTATTACTATTGATGGAATTAATGTTAAAGACTTTAAGATTAATGATTTACAGCGTCAGATTAGTGTAATTTTTCAAGACTATAACTGTTATCAACTAACAGCAAAAGAAAATATCTGGCTTGGTAACATTGATTTATCACCTGATTCTCCAAAAATTATAGAATCATCTCAATATTCCGGCGCTGATGCTATTATCAAAGATTTACCTCAAGAGTATGAAACTCAGTTAGGTAAATGGTTTAAGGGTGGAGAACAATTGAGTGGTGGTCAGTGGCAGAAAATAGCCTTGGCTCGGGCTTTTTTGCGAGATGCTCAGTTAGTAATATTAGATGAACCGACTAGTAGCCTGGATGCCTATGGAGAAGCGGCTGTATTCCAGAAGTTTCGCGAAATAATGGGCGATCGCGCTGTCCTTTTGATTACCCACAGACTAGCTAATGTGAAAACAGCAGATCGAATTTATGTATTGCATGAGGGCGAAATTGTAGAAAGTGGAACTCACGATCAACTTATGTCTCTCAATGGTAAATATGCTGATTTATTTACGATTCAAGCTAAAAATTATCAATAATCTAGGAGTCAGAATTACAGGATTAAACCCGCATTTCTCACAAGTTCCGCGAAGGCATTCCCCATAATCCTTACCCAAATTAGGTTTCAGACATTTTTGACAGGTTATTTTTTGATGCAGTGTGAAAAACCGGAATCTAGATTTTATAAGGCTTTGAGAATTGTGGTGATAAATCCGGGAAAAATTTGTTCTTCTCATTTCTCTGTGTTCTCTGTGCCTCTGTGGTTAGTTTAAAAAAGAGTTTCGGCTTAACTCAACTGTGTTGGATTAAAACAAAAAATTACTCACCAATAACCAATCATGGATAAGATAGTATCTAAAAATTCTGAAGTAATCGCTTTACTTGCTTGTCTAAAATTCCATTTTCACACCACAACCCTCAACGAAATCAATGAATTATTAAAAGATGATCTTAACTGGTCTGAATTGATAGAAATTAGCATCGCCCAGGGTATAATGCCCTTGTTTTATCAAAGTATTAAGGAAGTTGATTGTGTACCGCACTCAGTCATGGTACAACTACAAACACTCAATCGAATGAATGGATTAAATAACTTATCTCAAACTAGAGAACTATTAAGAATTTTAACCCAATTAGAAAAGGCAGGAATTGAAGCGATCGCTTTTAAAGGACCAGCACTAGCAGCATCAGCTTATGGTAATGTGACTTTGCGCCAGTTTAATGATCTTGATATTTTGGTGCGGAGACAGGACTTTTGGACAGCTAAAGCAGTTTTAATTAGTCAAGGCTATCACTCTAATCACTCAGAAGAGGCTGAAATTGATGAAGTTGAGAGAACTTTGCAAATTTCTTTGTCTGATAAAACCCCGGAAGCAGCAATGTTTAATGCCAGATTTGAACCATCATTACTGCATAGCAACCCACAACGTAGTATAGACTTACATTGGGGTATTCCACCTAGACGAGCTTGGAACTCTAATCATTACGATCGCCTGTGGGAATATCGTCAACCGATGACGCTCATGGGTCAATCTATCACAACATTTATTCCTGAAATAGGCTTAATTATTCAAAGTGTGAATCTGGCTAAAGATCATGGAATATTGCGATCGCTTAAACAAATTTGTGATGTTGCCCAAGTGATCCAAGCATATCCTGATTTAGATTGGCATTTAACCCTGCAAATATCTTCAGAGTTGCGATGTGAGAAACTTTTTTTACTGGGAATTTACATCACCCAAAATGTCTTAAATATTTCTGTACCAGATCATATTGAATCAAAATTTATTCAGATTAGATATCTTGACACAGATATTTCGTTGATTAATTCTTTAGAGAGTAATTTACAGCAAATCTTCTATCAAAATGGAATCCTATTGCCTATCCGCAATCTGTACTTGGCATATATTTTACCGTTAAAAACACTAGATGGATCATTAAATCGTTGGTGGTTTGATCAATCATTTTCAATAATTTTATTATATTTGTATTTTTTTGTGAGAAGATTATTTTTACCTAATGAACGCGATCGCCAATTTTTAAAACTTCCTCAGCAATTATTTTTTCTGTATTACTTTGTCCGTCCCATCCGCGTATTACTAGAGTACCTGCTGCCAAACATCTATGAATCTGGAACTAAACAAAAACAATAACCCGGCTTTAACCCAATTTAAATTAGGAAATGCTTGGCAATTACGTGGTGACTTAAAAAATGCTGGCGATCGCTATCAGGAAAGCTTAATATTGCAACCAGACTTTTTACCTGCTTATCAACAATTGGGAAACCTGATGCTCAAGCAAAGACGGATAGCAGAAGCAATTGAATACTATGATCAAGCTTTAGCCATTGACTTTAATGCCACTGATCTTTCATTTTATTATCAATGTTTAGGCTGGCGCAAAAAAACTAATTCTACACAAATGCCTCCAAATAGGAAAGCAGAAAACCTGTATTTCCCTACCGAAAAACAACAAAATATAACCACAGGAAAAATTAATCTCGGACAACAAAAAGTTTTTGCTCCTCATCGTAGTGGGTGGAATTTTGCAATTCAAGCGATCAGTTCTTTACACAATCCCCAAGGTATTTTGTTTGATGGCTTCTTAGAAAATCAATTCCTCTTTCAAGATCATAGATTTGGTAAGAGAACGCCCCGGATATTAGAAAAAATGCGGGCTGATGGAGTTTTTCAGAGTTTAGCAAACTCAGAAGAAAAGGGCATTATCCCTTATAAAACTCCTTGGGTGGGGTTTCTGCACAACCCCCACAGGATGCCCATCTGGTTTCATTATTATAGATCACCCAGAAAACTATTTGAGAACCAAATTTGGCAAGATAGTTTGCCTCACTGCGTGGGATTGTTTGCACTCTCTAACTATTATGGCGATTGGCTAAAGAAAGAAACAGGCAAACCAGTTTCGGTATTAATTCATCCCACTGAAACTCCCGAAAAACAATTTGATTTTCATCAATTTCTCGCTAATCCTCAGAAAAAAGTAGTGCAGATTGGTTGGTGGTTGCGGAAGTTACACTCAATTTATCAATTACCTCTAGCTAAAGGTAACTCTCTTGGTTACGAAAAAGTCAGATTAGGTTTTTTGTTTGAATCATCAGAACAGATATTAGCTCAACTAATGAAAATTGAAGGGAAGATTTATAAAATTCAAGTTGATCCAGCTTATGTTGAGAATACAACTGTTATCAAACATATTCCCGACGATGCCTATGATGAGCTACTATCCAGGAATATTGCCTTTGTGGATCTGTATGATTCTAGTGCAAATAATGCCATAATTGAGTGTATCGCTCGTGCTACACCTTTATTGGTAAATCCTCATCCGGCGGTGAAAGAATATTTGGGTGACGACTATCCGATGTATTTCCAGACGCTAGAAGAGGCCGCAGAAAAAGCATTGGATACTGTGTTAATTCTAGAGACGCATCAGTACCTAAAATCTTGTGAAACTAGACATAAACTTTCGGCTGATTACTTTCTGGAAAGCTTGTGTAAAAGTGAAGTATACAGGAGTATTTAATACTCTAATATACAATTGTCTTTGGTTATAAAAAACTAATTTATGGAGGTAATAGATGGAATTTTCTAAACTTTCACAATTTTATATCAAGCGTCCTGAACTCTATCAACAGCACCTTAAAAAATATACTCAACACACTACAACATATTCATTAATTTCAACTAAACCGCCTATTTTTTACTTATCATGCTCTCCCAATGATTCGGGACACGCACCTTTTACATCAATATTCAATTATCTCCAAAATGAAAATTCTTATTTTTTGAAAACTTGGTGCTGGGATATGGAGGATACCGATGAAGTTGAAAAAATTAGACAACTTGAAATCCAACATCTTCATCAATACCCTAAACATAAATTCATTCATTTATGTAATACATTGCAGCAGCAAAAGATTTTTCAAGAATATGAATTAAATGCTTTTTTTTGTAATCAAAATTCTCTAATAGATGAAAGAATTTTTCGACCTATCTCTTCTATTAATAAAAAATTTGATGCTGTTTATGATGCAAAATTAACTAGGTTTAAAAGGCATTATTTAGCAAAATATATTGATAGTATTGCTTTTGTTTATTATTATGATGTTGTTAAAGATGTGAATTGTTATCAAGAAATTAAGTCACTATTCCCTCATGGTCACTTTTTTAATCAAGCTTTATTTCAAAACTATAAACTTTTACCACCATCTACCGTTAATGAATGTTTGAATGCTTGTAGAGTAGGACTCTGTTTATCTAACATTGAAGGTGCTATGTATGCTAGTATTCAATATTTATTAAGCGGTTTACCAATTGTTTCAACTAAAAGTAAAGGTGGACGAGATGTATTTTTTGATGATGAGTATGTATTAATTGTTGCCGATGATCCAGAAGCAGTGAAAGAAGGTGTGGATAAATTAATTCGGCGAAATATTTCTCCTGATTATATTCGTTATAAAGTTATCGAAAAAATCAAACAACATCGTCTCATTCTAATTAATATCATTCAAGGTATTTATGATCAAGAAGGGATTCCAAGGAATTTCGCATTGGAGTGGGAACATATATTTTTTAATAAACTTTTTCAACTTCAAAAACCCGAAAAAGCAATTAAACAAATTGAGTTGAGAAAGGCTTAATTTTATAATATCCTTATTCAAGTAATAAAGGTTTTGCTATTTAACCGTCTATTAATTGCACCTTTCCTCTTTCTGATCCTCAATTGAATTTATGTTGACAAATGACTCAAAATTCTCCACTAATTAGTGTTATTATTCCCTGCTATAATCGCGATCGCTATTTAGCTGAAGCTATCGAAAGTGTTTTAAATCAAACCTATCCTAGCATCGAGTTAATTGTGATTGATGATGGATCGAGCGATCGCAGTGGCGAAATTGCCCAAAGCTATCCCTTAAAATATCACTATCAAACTAATGGTGGCATCGGTGCTGCTAGAAATGCTGGAATTGCTCTGGCTAATGGTAAATTTCTCGCCTTTCTGGATTCTGATGATATTTGGGTAAAAGACAAACTAGCAAAACAAATGGCCGTCTTTATTGCTAACCCAGATATAGAAGCAGTCTTTGGCCATGCTCAAAATTTTTATAGCCCAGAACTAGATGAAAACTTCAGAAGCAGGATTCGCTGTCCAGAAAAACCAATTGCGGCGCATCTTTCTACTGCTATGTTGATCAAGCGATCGGCTTTCTTGAGAGTAGGAAATTTTAACACCAATCTCAAAACAAGTCCTGATATTAGTTGGTATATCTGGGCGATGGAACATCAACTTCAACAAATTACAATTCCAGATGTGATCTATTACCGCCGACTACATGAAAGCAATAATGGAATTACAGAACGTCAATACGCAAATGAACGACTGCACCTGATTAAAGCCAAGTTAGATCGACAACGTACAAAACAGAGACTTTTAAACCCAGAATCTTAGGTATTTACAAAACTGTCATGTTTAACTTTTTGAGAACCCGTGAATCGACGATAAAGAAATTGATTTTATTAACCGGTGCGGCTGGGAAGATTGGCACATCTCTACAACATGAACTGGATGGTGATTATGAGTTTCGTTGTATTGATCGCCTTCATGTTCCCCAAACCAAAGATTTTCGTCGTGTGGATATCACTAATTTTAAGGCTGTTCTTAAAGTTATGACTGGTGTGGACGCGGTAATTCATCTAGCAGCAAATCCTAATGTTGACCAACCTTGGCAAGATGTTTATAATAGCGGGATCAATGGCACTTACAACATATTTGAAGCCGCCCGTCAATCGGGAGTAAAAAAAATTATCTATGCCAGTACCTATCATGTTTCAGGATGGCGGGAAGTAGAAGGAGAATCTAACATTACACCAGAACAAACTGTGCGCCCTGATTCTTTGTATGCAGTGGGGAAAGCATTTGGTGAAGCATTAGGGCAATATTTTAGCGATCGCTATGGGATGTCGGTGATCTGTTTGCGGATTGGCTGGTTTCACACTAAACCGAAAATTTATGCTCCCAATGATCCGATATTATCAAATTGGTGCAGTTCTAGAGATTTAGCACAAATAGTTAGGCGATCGCTAGAGCATGACAATCTTGGTTTTCAGATTTTTTATGCAGTTTCTGGCAACACCCGCCGCTATTGGGATATCACCAATGTTCAAAAACTGTTAGGATACGAACCTGAAGATAATGCGGAAATCTACTTCAGGAGTTTTCTGAGCTAAATTAAAGAAATATCTTTGCTTTTAGGAAAATAATGAGTCAACCCCTCGTTAGTGCTATTATTGCAGTTCAAAACGGCGAAAAATATTTAGCTCAAGCAATCGACAGTATTGTTAGTCAAACCTACCCAAAAGTTGAGATATTAGTCATTGATGACAAGTCTACCGATCGCACAGCAGCGATCGCTAAGGGCTATCCTCAAGTTGTATACTTGCGCCATACTGGTAGGGGTTTAGCTGATGCCTGGAATACCGGACTAAATGCTGCTAAAGGAGAGATAATTGCCTTTTTAGATCATGACGACTACTGGGCTTCTAATAAGTTAGCATTACAGGTAGATTACTTAATTCAACATCCAGAAGTCCAGGCTGCGATCGCTCATTGCTGCTTTATCTTAGCCGACCCAACACAACCTATCCCCACCGGTTTCAAATCAAAACTACTCCAGAAAGAACAGGTTGCCAGAATACCGGGGACTTTAGTAGTATATAAAACAGTCTTTGATTTGATCGGTCAGTTTGATCCAAATTTAACAATTGCCAGCGATGTAGACTGGTTCGCACGGGCAAAAGACCAAAATATATCTATGTTTGTAATACCTGAAGTCCTTCTCTACAAAAGGGTTCATAATAACAACCTTTCTGCCAATGCCATTGTTAACAATCAAGAAATTTTAGGTATTTTAAGAAAATCAATTAAAAGACAAAAGACTAATCTTCTATGAGTTACGCATTGACAGAATCTATTAAATAAGCATTATCAATTCTATCTCTTGTAGGGTGCGTCAGACCCGATAATTGAGCATCTAACAGACTTCCTCTATCTGACGCACCGCACTAATATGGGATGACAAAAGCGTGAAACTAGGCAATTTCCTTCATACATATCATCTGCATTTTGTACAGTGCGTAAGTCCTATCTTCTATAAAAAAACGGATTACTTAAATTTGGGCATATCCAAACATTACAAATACTTAAAAAAATGTTGAACCGTCGCCATCAGTAGACTATTGACGCTGACGCTGAAGAGATTGTTTAAGTATTTGCATAATCTCTTCTTGATTAGTCCTAACATTGGCAGAAAGATTATTGGTATGCACACGTTTATGAAGCAAAACTTGTGGTATGTATGCTGCACTGATTTGATCATCCTTTGCCCTAGCAAACCAATCAACATCACAGCCAATAATAAAATTAGGATTAAAATTACCTATTTGTGCAAATAAAGACTTACGAACCAATAATGTTCCTGGAGTGCGACCAACTTGATATTCTGGAAATTGTTGACACTTAAATCTATTTGGCAGCTTACATCCTGATTCTAAAAATAACTTGAGATTGGCATAACTATATTGAATGTTTGGGGAGTTTGTGAAAGCCCTTATTTGAACCTCCAATTTATCCAAAGTCCAATAGTCATCATGATCAAGAAAAGCGATTAATTCGCCAGTTGCATTGTCAATACCAGTATTTCTTGCATTGGCTAAACCTTTTCCTTGTTGATTAATATATCTAACGTTGGGATAGGATTTCGCAATGTTACCTGTATTGTCTGTTGAATGACCATCTACCACCAGAATTTCATCAGCTTGATGAGTTTGTTTAATTATACTCTCTATTGCTTTTGATAGATAACATTGTCCGTTCTGCACTACAACAATCACACTAATTCTCAACTCTTGCATAATTTTGTTTTTAGCAAATTAATTGGGTATTTATAATTTAATTTGAGCGGGATTTACGGATCAGCGATTCCCGAAAAATTCTTAGGGTACGAGATGAAGCCGTTGTAATCATTTGCCAAGTTAAGTTAGAGCCATGCAGTCTTCTCAAGGTTAAAGGTATGGGGAGAATAACTAAAGAAATTTGAGCATCTTTAACTCGACAGAACCATTCTGTATCTTCACTGGGGAAAAAGGGAGGGGAAAAATCTCCAATTTCCCTAAAAACTGCCTTGTGTACTACGATTGAACTTAGAACCATGCCATTAGTTTCGCCAAGTTCTCGCTCTGATTTAAACCAAGTTGGAACTTGAGTATCTGGTTCTAGGAAACTAAAAACATTTGTAGCCGTAATCCTGATCTCTGGGTTGTCCATCATGTATTTCATTTGGACTTTCAGCTTATTCGGCTTCCAATAATCATCTGCATCCAAAAAGGCAATATATTCACCCGTGGACTGAGCGATCGCCATATTACGAGCTACGGCTGCACCTTGATTTGATTGATAAAAATATTGTACTTCTGGATAACTACGCACAATGTCAGCACTGTTGTCTGTTGAGCCATCATCCACAACAATAACTTCGATTGGGCAATAGGTTTGAGCAAATACACTGTCAAGTGTTGCGGCTATATAATTAGCGTAATTATACACTGGGATAATGACAGTAACTAAAGGATTATCTTCCATAACTTATTTAGATAGTTTTTCTAAAAACCGCGTTTGATTAGGTGTTTAATACCTGCTAAAAAAAATTGATTGATGTATTTGGATTCATTTTAACTTCTAATTTCACTGTGGTACTAATCCCAATTAAATTTTTGACCTAAGAATTGCTCTAATGCTTGATTATGAGGCTTAAAAAATACGCTTAAATCTTGACTTAGAGATTCCGAAACAGGAGCGTAATAGCCTTTATTTTCAATGGGATAGCTAGGAAGTTTATAGGGCTTTACCCCCAGAAACTCAAAAATCTGATTGACGTTAGTATTCGGGTCTTTAAACAAATCTTCACTTTTTAAGATCAAAAATTGCTCTCTGGGAAACCATTCTAACCATTCCTGAATAAATTTTAAATATAAACCCCAAATAAGGTAACGTCTGCCAATCTGAGAATTTACCCAATCTGTTTCCGGGTGTGTCTTGAGGAAATCTAGTTCTGAAATTAGGGCTGTCTCTAAAGAACGATCTTCTCGTGCCTGTGCCACATTCATATAGTAGTGGGAAACTGCTCGATCAATGGGGTTACGCAGCAGTAAAATCAGTTTTGTCTGGGGAAAAACTTGAGCTAGTCGTTCAGATGCTTTGGAATAAAACAAATAAAATGGTGTTGCTTCTCCAGTAATCCAAGTTTGATCTGGGGAAATTTGTGGAAAGTGAGAACAGTACCAATCTAGACCTCTATCAAAACTTCCCTGGCGATTGATCCAAAAATTAATTTCTTTACGGATAGCAGGTAAAATTTGTGGATGTTTTGTTAAATAACTATAAAGAGAAGTTGTTCCTCCTTTAGTAATGCCGATAATGATAAAATTGGGAGGAGTCAGGGTTGTGATGTTTTGGGAAGATGTTTTAATATGAGGATGGGATACTTGGATCAACATTTGACTGGCTTGACGGTAAGCAGCGATCGCTTCAGGAATCTGATTTTGTTGTGTTAAAACATCACCCAATCCTCTATAAAATTCTGATACTTTAGGGTTATGTTTAATCCCATATTTCCATGCTTTAGCATCCTCCTCGTGCTGCCCCGTAGACTGATAAGCTTCAGAAAGAAATTGATAGGTGTAATAGTAACAAGGATCGATTGCGATTGCCTGTTGAAAGGCTTGAATTGCCTCTTCCCAATTTTTTTTTCTCAGCAAAGCTTTACCCAAATAATAGTGAACCCAAAAAATATTAGGATCTACTTTAATTGCATTTTTACAGGACTTTATCACCATATCCCATTGTGACATTTGCAAAAATGACTCTGCCATTTCTTGGTAAGCAGAGAAAAACTCTGGATTGATTGCCACTGAATTTTGATAGGCAGATATGGCTAATTCAAAGCGTCGTGATTTTTTCAGCGTATTTCCTAAGCAATAATAGACTTTCCATGGTTCAGGATGTTTATGGGTAATTGCCTTTTCATAACAAGCGATCGCTGCTGGGTAATCTTTCCTCTCTGCAAGAAATTTTCCTAGCTGAAAGTGAGGTTCTGGTAATGTTGGTTTCAGTTGGATCACTGCCTGATAATAGGTAATTTTTAATTTGTTTCGCAGTGTTCCCAAAATCCGCTTTTTCTGCTTTAAAGTTTGGAGTAAGTTCATGGTAATGAATTATTTTTTTGATTGTAAATGTTGTAATTGGTGAAATCAGTAAAGTAACAGTTTATCCGACTGAAAAAATAGTTAAGTCTGTAAAAGTAACCGGAGGATTATATCAGGAATTTGTACCATATCTGTACCAAGTTCCAAAATATAGCAAGGAACTTGTTTAACTAAACTTGACATGATTTGTAATGCTGTTTGTCCACTACCAGCTAATTGAAAGATGGTACTAGGGGCTAGGGCGCGTAAGGCTACTCCTGCACTGATGGGGCGCAGATGGGTGTCTAGTTTCCCGGTGATTTGAGGAACTAGCACCGCTTTAATGGGAAATCCTTTTACGACTTTTTGGGGATGATGTTGATGTAAAAATAGCATTGCTTTTTCATTCTCTAAGCGATCGCTATTATCAACAAGATCCGCTAAATGGGGAAATCGTTCTAGATCCGCTTGTCCTTTCAATTTGGCGGTGTTGTAGAGACTATAAACATAGGGTAGAGGATCACTGGTGACTAAACAATAATCATCACTGACATAGAGCAGCGAACTATTAATACAAGTCAACGCAGTGGAAGATTTGCCAGATCCACCTTTTCCCGCTAACAAAACACCACCATCAAGATTACCGATCGCTCCTGCGTGAACATATTGATGTTGATGATCGCTCATCCACCAATTCAAAATAGTTTGCAGAGGTGAACCTTTTTCCCAATAGGGAATATCTTCAGCATTGTCAATCCAATAACAAGCTAAATTTTGCTCTCGATCTAGGACACTGAGAATATTCGGACCAATATGAAAATTGCTGCGAATGCGATCGCCATCATAGGCTTTGATCTCTTTGCGTGGACCGAGATAATCTGCCCAATGTCTTCTGATTAGGGATAACAGGCTATCAATTAATAATGGCAATTGTGTTTTGCTTGAGGCATTATCCCATAAGCAAATCGTTAGATCAGGCTGAGGAACTGGGGCTATGGAGAGATGAGACAATGCAGGCGTAATCTGGGGAATCAGCCCATCCCCTGCAAACCTCAGACATATCTTATACTTGCCAATTGCATAAAAATACTGCACCTCACTGGCAATCTGAGCAGCCCTTTCAAAGCCTGTATATACCAGTTGAAAATAAGTAAGGCGATCACTTTCAGCAATACTCCAATTAGGGTGAAGGTTCATTTTAATAATTCTAAAAATTGGACAATCACCGAACGAATCATAGAACGGCGATCGCCATCTAAAACTCGATATTTTACCCATTCCCTATTAGCGATCGGCATTTGCCAAAGCGCCGGCCATACCCAAGTTGGTAATTCTACTGAAAATAACTGCTGCAAAAGTTGTAACATATTTCCCAGAGGCAAAATCATTTGATATCGCTGTGCCTGTGTAATCAACCGTATCCAATCCAAATCATTTTCTAGATTTGCAATTAACAGAAAAGCATCTGCAATTCTATGTATTTGTGGACTTGATGACTTGAGCGATCGCCCTCTAAAAAACATTCGAGCGCATCCATCAAGAAACTGATCCGTTGGACTCAACCGCCAGCCAGCCTCACTACTCCAATCCGCAGTTGCATAATACCACACTTGCCTATCTGTATAATCTTGGGGAATCGCCCAAAAGAGATGTTCTTGCAAATAAAGCGGTAAATTCAGCGATGAATCAAAATTATTGCGTAATTCCGTAAAATGTTGGGTATGACCATCGACCCTATACCAATTTAGCGAGGCTAAATGCTCAATTGCTAACTCTAAACAATCAGCATTAATCAAGAGATGAAAACTAGAAATTAGGCGATAGTTTTCAATTTTAGTTTTACCTAACCCACCCCAAGCGGCATTTCCTAAGACAATCCCTTCAATGCCCCTTTCCTTTAAACTAGATAATATTGCTTGTAGGGATTTTAGTTGCAATTGATTAGCATACCAACAACGACGATAGATCCCCTTGAGCCTGGCCATTTCGCCATCATTAATCCCATGAGCTAATAAATTTTGATACAACTGAGGCAACAATGAATAGGAATTAGAATCTAAAGTTTCGATATCAACTAAATCCCGCCAATTTTGCCAAGCTGTTAACACTATTTCCCCTGTTAAAACTGCGGCTTTGAGTAAATATTTGTGTGATAATTCTAGTCGATAACTATCAAAGTAACCAAAGCGAAGCCCTTGGCGGGCAGCTACGCCATCACTCAAATCTAAACTCATTTTGTTTTCACATTTGGCCATCCAGCATCTACATCCACTTCATGAATAGGATCTAGTAGTAGCAAATCTTCCATATCTGTAAACTTTTCTAATATCGGTTTCTCAAATTTGGGCTTTTGATTACTAACTTGACTATTAATAGTTCCTGGTGTAATAGTAGGATCAACCACAATCAACTCTTCTTGTTGCAATTGGTCAAGAAACTCATCAATTGCCGCAGTAATCTCTTCAATAGTCCCATCATACTTTTGTCCAATTTCTTCGATCATCTGATAGCGATCGAGATGACGCTCAACACAACCCCACAAATCCGCGCCAGTTTTTAGCAAACTGTAATAGTGACCATGATCAAGATCAACAATTACAACTTCTCCATCAATAGTTTCACAAGCAACTTGAGGACTATTAACTCGAAACACTTGAACCATTACCATAGCAATTTTTACAATTTGACTATTGAGTATTTTAGGTTTACACAATACAATATTTTTTGGTATTAATGCAAGTCATAATCCAAGCTAAATACCAAAACAATAGGTTTCGGTTAAGCTATGGCAGGAGGGAAAGGCTTATCCTGTATGATTTTTAAGGCTGAGACTTCGATTCTGTATAAAGATGCGCCAAATTTAAAAAGGAACAAACCGCAGAGGCGCGGAGGACACAGAGAATAAAAAGATCAGGTTACATAAGCGCGGCTTCATCAAGAAATGGTATGACCTGATATAATTTTTGAATTATCAAAAGGAGTAGCGTGATTTCCCAAAAGTTACTTGAAGAGAATGGAGTGGTATTAGAAATTGTTCCTGATGTATCGGTGGTTGTGCCAGTGCATGATGAAGTGGAAAGTTTGCCTTTGTTACTAGCAGCGATTTCTTCTACTCTGGGTGCTAGTGAGTTGAGTTATGAGATTATTTGTGTAGATGATGGTTCAAAGGATGGTTCTGGGGATTTTTTGAAGGAACAGGCTAAAATTCGCCCAGATTTAAAAGCGGTAATTTTGCGACGTAATTATGGACAAACCGCCGCCATGTCTGCTGGTTTTAATTATGCCACAGGGAGAGCGATCGTCACTCTAGACGCAGATTTGCAAAATGATCCGGCTGATATCCCCATGTTATTAGCAAAGCTAGAGGAAGGCTATGATTTGGTCAGTGGTTGGCGGCAAAATCGCCAAGATGGGGCGATAAATCGCTTACTTCCTTCAAAAATTGCAAATTGGTTAATTCGCCGCACTACTAGCGTGTATATTCACGATTATGGTTGTTCTCTCAAAGCCTATCGCGCCGAATTAGTCGCAGATATGCACCTTTACGGGGAATTACACCGCTTTTTACCTGCTTTGGCCTATATTGAAGGGGCGAGAATTACGGAAGTACCCGTGCGTCATCATGCCCGACGTTTTGGCCGGAGTAAATATGGAATTTGGCGGACTTTTCGGGTATTGATGGATTTGTTGACTATTCTGTTTATGAAGAAGTTTCTCACCCGACCCATGCACGTTTTTGGGATTTTGGGTTTAATTTCGATGGTTTCTGGGTCAGGAATAGGAATTTATTTGACTTTTATTAAGTTATTTTTAAATGAGTCGATTGGTGATCGGCCTTTATTGATTTTGGCAGTTTTATTGTTAGTAACTGGTGTACAGTTGTTTTGTTTTGGGCTTTTGACAGAATTATTAATGCGTACTTACCATGAATCCCAAGGACGACCGATATATCGGGTGCGGGAAGTTGTGGCAAAAAATGTTAAGTAACGTAACAATAGTTAAACCCACTTAAATATTAAATTGTGTTTGCCGTGAAAGCTTTTAATAATTTTAACGCTGATCTGCGGCGCAACTTGCTTTTGTTGTTTACAGCAGGTTTATTGTTCTGGTCAAGTTTAGGTTCACTATTGCCAACTTTGCCGCTATATATTGAAGCGATTGGCGCTACCAAACAACAAATCGGGATTGTGATGGGTAGCTTTGCCATTGGAATGTTGCTACTTCGTCCTTTTTGTGGAAATTTAGCTGATCAAAAAGGGAGAAAAATTGTCTTGCTGATGGGAATGTCAGTGGCAGCGATCGCTCCCTTGGGTTATTTAGTGGTAGACTCAATTGTGCCATTAATGGTCATTCGTGCCTTTCATGGTATCAGTATTGCCGCCTTTGCTACAGCTTTTATCGCCTTAGTGGGAGACTTAGCACCAGAACACCGTCGTGGTGAAATCATCGGCTACATGAGTTTAGTTAATCCCCTTGGTGTAGCCCTGGGTCCAGCCTTGGGTGGATTTATTCAAGAAGGTGCTGGTTACAACTCATTATTTTTAACCTCTGCGGCTTTAGGAGGCACGGGTTTATTATGTGTGTTCATGATCAATTCCCCCATTAAAGAACAACCCACCAATGCCAATACCGACAATGATAATTTTTTACAGTTGCTAATTAGTCCCCGTGTACGTGTTCCAGCCTTGGTGTTGTTGTTGTTTGGCTTAGTTTTAGGTACTTCACATACTTTTATTGCGTTGTTCATCAAAACCACAGGAGTAGACTTAAATCCCGGTTTATTTTTTACAGCCACAGCCGTAGCTAGTTTTAGTGTCCGATTAGTTACAGGTCGAGCCTCCGATAAGTACGGGAGAGGTTTGTTTGTCACAACAAGTTTAATTGCTTACACCTTAGCACTGGTATGTATTTGGCAAGCCAACAATGCCTTTACCTTCCTATTGGGAGGATTTTTAGAAGGTGCTGCATCTGGAACCGTAATTCCCATGATTTCCGTAATGATGACAGACCGAGCCTTGCCCCATGAACGGGGACGAATATTTGGTGTATCATTAATAGGATTGGATATTGGATTAGCGATCGCCGGACCAGTTTTAGGTGCTGTCGCTGAACAAGTCGGTTATCGGAGTATGTACGGTCTTTCCACCGGTTTAACCCTATTGGCTATCTTAATCTTCATCACCCAATCTAGTCGCAACTTACCAGAATCCCTCCGTTTTGCCCTGGGTCGTGGCGCTGATATTTATGCTTTAAAATGAGACAACAGGCAATAATATTTGTCTCCACCAAAAAAGTTAGTGATCTCACACAATATCTAGTTCCCACAAACAAGCTACAATCTAAAATAAGAAATTGTTAGAAAAATTTACGTTTGTAGCTGGAAATCTTCTGTGTCACAGCCTAAGACTAGCCAAGCCTTTGAATTCGATTCCATTGATGCCGCCTTGGCAGACCTAAAATCTGGTCGTGTCATTGTGGTTGTCGATGACGAGAATCGAGAAAATGAAGGCGATTTGATTTGTGCCGCCCAATTTGCCACCCCGGACATGATTAATTTCATGGCCGTGGAGGCTAGAGGTCTAATTTGTCTGGCGATGGAGGGCGATCGCTTGGATCAATTAGACTTACCATTAATGGTGAGCAATATTACCGATCCTAATCAAACTGCCTTCACTGTCAGCATTGATGCCAGCCCCCAATTAGGTGTCACCACCGGAATATCCGCAGAAGACCGGTCTCGCACCATTCAAGTAACCCTGAATCCAGCCACAAAGCCGGAAGACCTCCGCCGTCCGGGACATATTTTCCCACTCCGGGCGCGGGCAGGGGGTGTACTCAAACGTGCAGGACATACGGAAGCGGCCGTGGATTTATCCCGACTGGCTGGACTCTACCCAGCAGGGGTAATTTGTGAAATTCAAAACTCCGATGGTTCAATGGCACGATTAAACCAGTTAATGGAATATGCCAAAGTCCATAAACTAAAAATTATTAGCATTGCCGATTTAATCAGTTATCGTCTCCAACACGATCGCTTAATCATTCGTGAAACCATTGCCGAACTACCTACCCAATTTGGTAACTTCCAAATCTACGGCTACCGTCACACTTTAGATAAATCTGAACACGTAGCGATCGTTAAAGGTGATCCCGCCACTTTTAAAGACGACGCGGTGATGGTGCGGATGCACTCAGAATGTTTAACTGGTGATGCCTTGGGTTCTTTACGCTGCGACTGTCGAATGCAGCTACAAGCAGCCTTAAAAATGATTGAATCCGTAGGTCAAGGGGTGGTTGTTTACCTGCGACAAGAAGGACGGGGAATTGGTCTGGTTAACAAGCTTAAAGCCTACTCTTTGCAGGATATGGGACTGGATACCGTAGAAGCAAATGAGCGATTAGGTTTTCCTGCCGATCTGCGAGATTATGGCATGGGGGCGCAAATGCTAATGGATTTGGGGATGAAAAAAATCCGTCTGATTACCAATAATCCCCGGAAAATTGCTGGCGTTAAAGGCTATGGTTTGGAAGTTGTAGATCGTGTGCCTTTGTTAATTGAAGCCAATGATTACAATTCCTACTATCTAGCAACTAAGGCAAAAAAACTCGGTCATATGCTGTTGCAAACCTATTTGGTGACGGTGGCCTTACATTGGCAAGATGACCCCCAATTGGTGACAAAACGTTATGAACGCTTAGAGAAGTTACGTTATTTAGCCAAAACTAATGATTTATTGTTACAAGAAGAAGCACGACCTTTAGGAATTGCTTTATTTGATCGCCCATCTTTAACTGTACACTTAGGCTTTGACCAGGCGCTAGTTGCTGACCTTGATTGGTATCAACAAACTGGCCATCCTTACCTGCAAGCTATTGGCAAAATTCTGGATGAAATATTAGCTTTACCTTACATTCAAAAGCTAGAATTTCTAATTTCTTCGGGTAGTGATCCTCTAACTAATTTACAGGTGCAGCTAGATCGACAGATTATTAGTTTTGATGTACTGCCTTCTAGTTTGAGCGATCGCCTGGAGACACAAAAAATCTACAGCTTTAGTAAGTAGAAGTCAAGATGTCAGAATCAGGATGGCCAAGATTTGATTTAATCTTCAAATTCTCTAAATCCTCATTCTGATGTTATTGATTACTTGCTGTATTAACTGGTCTTAATTGCCGATAACTATGCAGTAACTTAAAAAACTTATCAAAATCGAAACTTTTAGGATCTGCCCTTTGTCCAGAACGATCTACAGCACGATGGGTAGTAATGCGGTCATCTGGAACTTGACTTTGAGCAATTAACCAAGCTAAAGAATTGTATTGAGCCTCTGTATAACCGCTATGGCTTTGGATCATGTTATTGTCTCTACCATCTGGTGGGGTTTCCAAAGACACGTGATAGGCAAAATTATTGACCGATGGAGGTAAATTAGGGTTAGTCTGGACGGTTTCTAAACCATTAGTACCCTCAAACACCGAATTAGCTGCACCATAAGCACGTTTTTCCGGTGGTACTAGATAAATTACTGTTCCCTCTAAGTCGATTAAAGTATGATAACTGGCTTGGACATTTTCATTTTCATGGGGTGTTTGAAAAAAATTAATTGCACTAGAGGCAGAATTACTGGTTTCGTGAAGAACAATAATTGGTTGATTATTTAAGGACACACCGTTAAAATTTTGAGAATAGCGATCGCCATAATTGCTAGGATGTACCACAGCCCGTTGATAATTAGGTCTATAATTAGCAAAAGCCTGAGTCGTGACGTATTTAGTCGGCAATGGGTTCGTCTTAACAGGCGATTGAGCTATAGTTTTAACTTTATTTTCTGTGTTAGTTGCTGATTGATATCGTACCTGTGGATATTGGCTTGATAATTTAGCTGGTGTCGTTAAAGTAGTATGATTAAATTGATTGATAACATTACTGGTATCAGTTTGCCTTTGTCTTAAACCACCAATCAACACTGCCAAAATCAAAGCCGCTAACATCATAAAAATTAACAATACTCTAGTTGCCCAGTCCCTAAATCTCATAGATACCTCCCAGTTATAGAGGCTAAATACCATTTTCCTATTCCTAATTGGATTGCAATTCAGGACTAAGGGTGTAATAGCCTTTTAAGCAGCAATATTTTGTACATTGTAATTTAAAACGAGCGCGACAGGACTCGAACCTGTGACAGACTGCTTAGAAGGCAGTTACTCTATCCACCTGAGTTACGCGCCCAAGGTGATTGGAACAAAACGTTTACCTGAACGATTATAACTTTTTTTTTAGCAATAGGCAAGATTAAATTTAAAGTTGGATAAAAAATAGGGTTGAAAGTGTTTCTGTGTCTAATGGTATGACCAATTTGCAAGTAAGTGTCAATTAAAAACGCAACAGAGGTGACATTTCAGAATATCATAATCATGTCAAGGGTGAATTTGCTCATTTGCGATGATCCCCTGGGAGAGTCAATTTGGCAGCCCTTAGTGGGAGAGAGTCCGCTGATGTGGTATTTATAATCATGTTATGGATAGAACCGTGTATGCTGGTTAAGTCTCTGGCAAATGCCAGCTAAATATAGCCTTAATTACTAGGGTTGAATAGATCCAGCTAGGAAATACTTGACCTGAGTAATAATTGCTATATATTTAGAAACCGTGGTTAATTCCGAAAAGTCCATCCAAGGAGTTATTTGCTAGTGTCATGTTTATTCTCAAACGACAGGATGTTGAAATATCCAGTATTCAGCACCCAACGCGGGATCAGCAGGTGCCAATTTTATATTATCAAGAGCAGACCTTTCGCCTGATCAGCGTTTTCAAAGCTAGTCAAGAGATGGAAGCTAAAGCTTTATGGCGATCGCTCACGGACAATCGGGGCAAAGCCTGTGTTTTGCTGGAAGAACCAGATCGTTATAGCGTTTGGGGTAAAATCCGCCTAGAACAGTCAGATATCCATAGTCGAGGAGAGGTGTTTACCTTAGCCACGATTATGCTACTACAGGCTGTTTATCTGGATATTGCAGAATTGTTGGGTAATCGACAGGCAAGTTTGTTTGAAAAAGATATTTCCGGGTTGTTACAGCAAAAGCAATTTCCAGAAATATCCTCACCGGAGATAGTCAAGACATTGCTAACGGCTGATCCTTCCCAGATTACCAAATTACCTCCCTGGCAAGAAGCTCATTGGATGACCCTCCTAGAAGACTTGCATAAACTGGGAAAATCCTATTTTGGTGATACTAACTTTGCTCATCAAGTCGATGATCGGTTAACTGAAATGCCAGAAGACGAGCGATCGCTGTTTATCAGTTGGTTAAGTCAATCTCCACTCAGTAAACTTTGGCATTAGCATGGATATGGTTTGTTTACTCAAACAGCCTCCATGGGAACTTGCCTGTGGTTCTAATTTGAATATTATTTAGTGGAACACCTGCTGAATACCAATCCTTCGCGCCAGAAATACAGCCAAAAAGCATTTACCTGGTTGAATACTATGAGTAACTCTTACGACAATTCATACCGTCCTAAATCCATCTTCAATACTCAAAATATCGTCTTAGTGAGTATTGGCTGGGCAGTCTTAGCACTGTTATACTTCTTATTGTTTAGCGCCAAAATACCTGCTGCACCGAATCAACCCCCCACCCGTGCCGACTGGTATGTGATCGGGACAAATATTTTTGAAGCCTTGGCTTACCTGGGTGCAGCTATCCTCTGTTTAAGAAACTGGCGAAGTACCCAAATCATCAGTAATCGACGGGTTTGGCTTTTAATTGGGTTAGGGATGCTCAGTTATTTTATCGGAGGGATAGTTTTCGGTTTTATAGAATTAGTTCTCAAAGAAGAACCGGATGTGTCAATTGCCGATGTGTTTTTTATAATGACCTATTTATTTCTGGGGACAGGGATGAGTTTAGCTGTATTTTCCAGGCGAATTAATCTAGAAAAATGGCAGTGGTTAATTGTCGCCGGCATTGGAGGGTTAGGAAGTTTTTTGGCTTGGTGGATTTCTCAACAGAGTCAAGAAGCCTCAATGGAGCTAATACCCTTCATTTTAAGTTCATTTTATGTAGTGAGCGATGTGGTGCTATTAATTATCGCTACAATTATGCTATTAGCCTTTTGGGGAGGGAAAGTTTCCCTATCCTGGAGAATGATTGCCGCAGCCGCATTTTCGCTCTACATTGCAGATATGTGGTTTAAATTCGCCCAAGGACCGAATTATCAAAGTGGGGATTTACTAGAGGTATGTTGGGTATTTAGCGGCGTGTTATTTGGTATGGGTGCTGCCCTAGAATACGAAGCATCCTTGAGCCTCAAACGGCGTGCCAGTGGACGCAAACGAACTTAGTCAAATTTTGGTGTCTACCGTGAGAAAATTAACTGATCCTGATAAGCAAGAAATTCTGAAGTTATATCGAGAAACTGCTGAAACAACCTCAACGTTAGCAGATCGCTATGATGTCAGCAACTCAACAATTAGTCGGCTGCTCAAAAGTACCTTACCAGAAGAAGAGTATGAATATCTGGTTTCTCTCAAACGTGCTGCCAGAACCCCCGAAGGTAGAGCGCAGGTAAATTACGAGCAAATACCTCTGTTGGTTCATTCACAGCCAGAACAAGAACCGCCAAGCATCCAGGAGATCCTTCCTCAACAGGTGTTAGTAGTTGAGAAACCACAGCCAGTGATTGAGGAATTACCTAAATCGGAGTATTTCGAGCCGCCAATTCCTGTGATTAGAAGGGTGAAAACTCGATCTTCGGCGGTGGAAAAACCTAAGCTGCCAATGACCCGTGAATTGGAAATTATTAGACACAAACCACCGGAAATTCCCAGCGCTCCTCTTCCGATTCTAGAAGAAGAAGATGATGATGATGATACAGATGCCAAGGCACTGGCTCAAATGTTAGGGGAAGATTTGCTGGATGAGTCCGATGATTTAGACGATATGGAGGATTTGGATGATGATTTATATGAAGATGATTATGAGGATGAGGACTTTGGAGAACCCATATCTTTAGTCACAAAACGTAACCCTGGAGAAGCCCCAGTTCAAGTATTGCCCTTGTCGGTGGCTCATTTGCCTAAAACTTGCTATTTAGTAATTGATCGGGCAGCAGAGTTAATTACTAGACCTCTCAAGGATTTTGGCGATTTGGGGACAATTCCTACCATCGAAACCCAACAAAGAACTCTGCCGATTTTTGATAATCATCGAGTGGCAAAGCGGTTTTCGACGAAGCGCGATCGCGTTATTAAAGTCCCCGATAGCAAAATGCTCCATAAGGCTAGTACCCATCTCCAAGCTAAAGGTATAACTAGGCTGTTGATTGATGGACAGGTCTACTCGCTGTCTTTAATTTAACAGGGATGATGATATTTTCTGGCTCTGGTGGGGTGTTAGCATTATTAGAGGAAATAAATAATGTAGAGACGTTCCATGGAACGTCTCTACAAGGGTTCTTGAGGTCTGGCAAAATCTCAGATGATGATTAGCCTTTTGCAGAACCAGGGAAAAACAAAAATGAGCGTCTATCAACATCATAACTGGCCTGCAACAGTTGGTGAAGCTATAACTATTCAACAAAACCTGCAAACTCAGGTAATTACCACAGATCAACTACAAGAACCTATCCAATATGTTGCGGGTGTGGATATGGGATTTTTGGAAAATGGGACAATTAGCCGTGCTGCTGTGGCTGTTCTCAGCTTTCCTGATTTGCAGGTTGTGGAAACTAGCCTCGCACACCGTCCCACTAGCTTTCCTTACATACCTGGATTCCTGTCATTTCGAGAAATACCTGCCGTTCTTGATGCCTTAGAAAAGATTAAAACTATACCTGATATAATTTTGTGTGATGGTCAAGGAATCGCCCACCCCCGTCGATTTGGCATAGCTTGTCATTTAGGGGTAATCGTAAATATACCAACAATAGGTGTAGCTAAATCTCGGCTGATTGGCAACCATGAGCAATTACCAGATCCCAAAGGTAGTTGGCAACCATTAATACATCAAGGTGAAACCATTGGGGCTATTTTACGGACACGTCCCGGTGTCAAACCCCTGTATGTTTCTAGCGGCCATCGAATTAGTTTACCGACGGCCATTGATTATGTGTTACGCTGTACCCCTAAATATCGTTTACCAGAAACTACCCGTATTGCTGATAAATTAGCATCTTCTAGGTAATAGGGCAAATTAAATGAATGGACTAACTTTAGAATGGGAAGATGATGGTCAAAAGAAAATTCAACAAATTTTTGAGCAACAAGCCAGCAAAAATCCGGGTACTGTGCGTTTGGGTCGTGATCCCTTGCAGTGTGATATTGTTTTAACTCACGGGACTGTATCTGGTTTACACGTAGAGATATTTTTTGATTTTCCACAACAAAAATTTTATATTAGAAACTTGCGATCGCTCAACCCCCCTCTCGTCGATGGTCAAAAATTAGTCCAAGGTGAGATGTGTTTAACAAAAGGTAGTATTATTTATTTGGGGCAACAAAAACTACAAGTTACGGCTGTTTCTATCAATAATATTCCACCAACAATTTTATTACCCCCAACACCAAAACCTGCTTACAGTTTGCAGTGTCACAAATGTCAAAAGGTTTCTCCAGCAGAAAACCTCCAAATCGGCTGTCCTTGGTGTGGTACATCTTTAGCAGCAGCTATCAGTGTTTTAGTAGCACCAAATAGTTTATGAATTTCAGAGGGAACGGGAAACGGGCAACTCTTAACAGAAAAAACTCATGTTTAAAAATATGAGATTGAAATAATGACACTATTTTTTCCCTGCTTGTCATCTTTTAAATACATTTTTTTTTGACTCAGCTTTAAACTCAGAAACTTTAGCTTCTTATCTGTTCCCTGTTCCCTGTTCCCTTTTTTGTAAAAAGAATATTTTATATGGTTAAAAAATCTTGGATAGTTGGTGGTTTAGTTGTTGGTGCAGTTATTTTAGGGGTTTTATCAATAGGTGCGAGTAAGTTGATTAATCAACACGTACAAAAGAAACTAGAACAAAGTCTAAGTGAGGGGACAGGATTACCAGTAGATTCTGCGGAAGCCCAGGTTAATCTCTTTGCACAAAATGTAAAGATGATGGATATTCGCTTTACTAATTTAGCAGGTTTTCCAAGTACCTATATTTTCAAAATTGGCAGTATTGAGTTTCAAGCAGAAAGACTTAATGCTAAACCTTTAATTTTGAAAAAAATGATTATTCAAGATATGGAAATTAATATTGATGTAAAGTTTAACAATAATTCAGTCCAACCCCAAAATTTAATTGAAATTAATGCTCAAAAGATACAACAAAAAGGGAATAATGGAGAAAACACAAAAAAATTGAGTACCCCACAAACTGAGTTAATGATTCAACAAATGTTGTTCAAAAATATTCAGGTTAATGTTAATGCACAACTTCCACTTCAATCCAACCCTGTAAAAGAACAATTTAAAATTGAGGAAATTAGTTTAAAGGATCTAAATAATCAAAATTTACCTGAAAAATTATCACCAATTTTACAAGATCAAATTTTAGTAGAGGTAAAAAAGCGTCTTAGTCAGAAAAATACACCTCAATTAAATCAAATATTCAAGCCTTTAAGGGGTTTGAAGCAACAAAATTCTCCTTTATTTTCACCACCAAAAAAACCATCCCTTCCATCACAATCTCAACAACCGGCTCCTCCTCCATTACCTTAAAAATAGGTACTTCACGTAGCTGGAATCTGATGTAGTTGGGTTGCGCTGTCGCTTAACCCAACCTACGATTTTTTATATATTAGATAGACATCTTTAGAAACTAAATATGCTTTATCTAGAACTCTACAACCCTTGTAGAGACGTTCCATGGAACGTCTCTGCATTTCTACATTCTTCTTCAGAGATGTCTATTTAGTAATAAATGAAGGCTGTATATTTTTTGTCGAGACATTATCATTAGAATTATACAATAGTTTTATTCTCTCTTAACCAATTACTAAAAGCTTGAATTGCTTGGCTGCTACCAATAACGCGACTCTGCTGAACGTATTGATTGACTAATTCAATAATCGGAATATCTGGAAATATAGGACTAAAATCTGATTCTACATATTTTCCAGATTGAAGGATATTAATTTGTAGTCCTTTTTTCCCGTATCGCCAAAGTTCTGGTACTCCTAAAATTTGGTAATTTTCTAATTGTGTGCGAGAAGTTAAATCAATTTCTATGGCTAAATCTGGCGGTGGATCTATATTCAAATCTAAACGATTTTTACCAATAACTAATGCTTGATTTTGAATATAAAAACAGCTATCGGGTTCAACCCCTTGAGTCATTTTTTCATTTTTCAAAGTAATTGAACCTAAAGAATCATAATTGATATTTTTTTGATTTAATAAAATTTTTACGATATCGCCAATAATTTCTTTGGCTTTTTCATGTTCAGGCAGGGGAACCATAATTTCTAAAAGTCCATAACTATAGGAAATTTTGGCAGCCCGATGTTCTCCTAAGTCTGCTAAAATATTTTCAAATTGTTGCCAACTAACATCTTCTAGTAACAGTTGTTGACCGGGTTTAATCTTTAATTGTCTAATCTTTATTGCATTACCCATATCTCATTCAAGTGCATACCGCTATAGTTGATTAATTTTCTTCCCAAAAGTCATAATCTAAGATTGCTTCTGGTTGTATTGAATATTGCCATTGTTCAGGAAATGCTGTTTGTCGATATTCTTTGCGAACCACTTTGATAGCTGATTTCCAGGCAATTTGCATATCTTCATCCCAGAAACGTCGTAGACTAGGCATTTGGACTAACAATAAATCTATTTCTTTGCGTTGTTCACGAATAGTCCGCTCCCAACCATTGTATTCTTGCGGCATGGTGACATAGAGACGCTTGAGGAGATGTTCAAGTAGAGTAGTAAGACGACTGAGAAGTTCTTTTTTCTGAGAAATTCCCAAAGCCTCTACCTCCTCAATTAAGTTTGGCAAATCTAAATGCTGGAAATCCAAGGCTTTAAGTTTGTTTACCGTCTCTTCTGTCCACAACAAAAAATCGCTTTCATGTAGTGAAGATATTTTTGCCATTTGTGTTGTTATTGTGAGTATTAAAATTATAACATTGTCTAATCGCGATCGCATTACCCAATGGCTAACTTGCAAATTCAATTAAGTTGGGAAGACCCAGCAACAGGAGAACGACGAGAACCAAGGTTAATTGTACCTATCGCTTTTGGTCGAGAATTTTCTCGTTTACCAGTAGAAATAGCTGGAAAGAGGGTTTCACGGATATTGCTGAATAGTAATCAAGTCTCTCGCTATCATGCCTTAATTGACTGGGAAGACGGTCATTTCGTGGTTTTTGACCAAAACAGCGTTAATGGTATTTACATCAATGGACAAAGACAAACCCGTTGTCAGTTAGCTAATGGGGATACTTTGCAAATTGGACCCTATATTATTATTGTCACCTTTGGCGCGAGTGCGATAGTTAAACCTACCAATTCCATAATTCAGTTTAATCCAAATACCAATCTCCCAGACCCCAATTTATCCCCCATTTCTCCTGTAAATCCTAGTTTTCCACCCCCGTCTTTCCAAGCAGAAAAAGTAGAAATACAAGCATTACACGCCACAGGTTTACCAGTAGATGAATGTGATTATTTAGCAATTGGGGCGGGTTTGGGTAGTTTTATTTGGGTTGATTTGTTGAGAATTAGTGGGGTAAAAGCCGAAAAAATTGTTGCTGTGGGGTTAGACGCTGAACCTTATGCACGTTATAAACGGCTGTGTCTTAATTCCCAAATTCCTTTACATGAAAGATTGCGGTCTAATTCTGATTCTTGCCCGGATAATATTTGGGGGTGGCCTAGTTATGCTGTGCGGGAATCTTGGCGTGATTTAACTAAAGGTAAAATAACATCAGCCGGAAAATATTTATGGCAAGTTTTCGCTGAACCAACTTTTGCGGAAACTTATACTCCTCGTGCGGGTAATGTTTTTGATTCTATCGACCGGGAAGTAAAACGTATTGCTTGGGATCAAATTTATCGCTATGGACGAGTTAGGTCAATTAGAAAAACTGATGATGGTAGATATTGTATTGCTTATTCTCGCAGTCCGGGAAATTATGCCTTTTTGGTTAGTCGTTATTTACATTTAGCTACGGGATATCCAGCGATTCAATTTTTGCCAGATTTACAAGCTTATCGGGCAAAATATCAAGATTTTAAATCTGTGGTTAATGCGTATGAAGACCATAATCACGTTTATGAACAGTTGGAACGTCAAGGTGGAACCGTGTTGATTAGGGGAAGGGGAATTGTGGCTTCGCGGATTTTCCAGCGTATTTATGAAGCGAGAAAGCAAAATCCTAATATTACAGTTTTACATTTAATGCGATCGCCCAAACCCCAAGGCAACAAATTTCAAAAAGCCCAGCGTCTAGTTAAAAACCATTACGAACTCCAACCTTTTAACTGGCCTAAAGCTTGTTGGGGTGGTGAATTGCGGGTGATGTTGGAACAAGCAACACCGGAAGAACGCCAGAGGTTACTTACAGATTGGGGAGGAACTACTACCGCAGACCGTCGAGACTGGCAGAGAATTACTGAACAAGGTTTAAGGGAAGGTTGGTATCAAATTAGTTTTGGTCAAGTGTTGGCTGTAGAACGAGACGCACAAAATCACACTATTACCCAAATCCAAGAACATGGTTTTGGGGAAATGAAATTAACGGCTGATTTTATTATTGACGCGACTGGATTAGATGCCAAGGTTGATGCTAACCCATTGTTAGAGGATTTGGTTAACCATTATCATCTCCCTGTGAATCATTTGGGGCGGTTGGTGGTGGCAAATAATTTTGAATTAGTGGAAATGCGTAGCGGTAAAGGTAAAATGTTTGCAGCCGGGGCGATTACTTTGGGTGGACCCTATGCCGCTGTTGATAGTTTTTTGGGTTTACAGTATGCGGCTTTGGCTTCTGTGGAGGCACTAGTTGGGGGTTTAGGTGGGTTTGGTTCTTTGAATCAGTGGTTGAGGTGGGTTTTTAACAGTTGTCCGTAATAGAATTTATAGCAGGAGTCAGGAGTAAAACCAGGGGAAACGAGTTTTATCAATGGGTTACGCTAACAAATGAATTTAATTTTGTCCGACTACTTACTAACCCCTTTTTTGTGCTATATAGGGAA
>NZ_JAYGHC010000039.1:39712-49389 GCF_034932285.1 Cronbergia sp. UHCC 0137 | reverse complement strand
TGAAGATCAATAAATTTTACAGTATACCAGCCAGGCAAAAATTTACAGGTTGAAAGGTGGGATAACTTCTTATCCCCCCTTCCCTAGTGCATTTCGTCGTATTCTGCCATTTCAACTCGCCGTGCTTCTCCTTTTGATGAAGGTAAAAACTCGGCTCGACGGACAGGATTCAAGGGCGGTGTGTGACTATTGTAAGGATGAATAACTTGCACAGTGCGAGTAGGACGGTGACGTGGAGTAAATAAAGCCAATACTCCGGCTATCACCACACCACCACCAATAGTTAGTGTTGCACCACCAGCAGCCCAAACAATCGGTGAAGACAACCATTGATTTTCTTGGGGTTGAAATGCAGTTATTTTTGGTTGATTAACCTGCTGCTGTTGGGCTAATTGCCACTGCTGTTGGGTAAAATTTTGAACGTGACCTTGGAGTTGTTGGTTTTGTACCCGTAACTGTTCATTGTCACTTTTCAACTTCTCCATCATCAGATTCAGCTTTTCCATTTCTAGACGCTGATCAGAACTAGGTGCGACAGGTAGTTGATTGGGATATATTGGTTGCCCGTAATTGGGGGGGTATTGCATTGGCTGCATTACCTGGGGAGCTACCATTGTAGCTGGAATTTGTGGGGCAACAGCAAAATTAGATTGTAAAGGAGTATTTGTTCCTTTGAGTAACAAGAGTGCTGCCAGTCCAGCTACAGCCACCCCGCCGATAAATGCCATACTTTCACTCATTTTTTTACCCCTTCACTCCGACGGTACTATAACTAAATCGAGACTGACTTACTCTCATACTCATAAATTATTGCCTACTTCGTTTCACACAACACTTAAACTATAGTCAGTTTTTTTTGATTTGGTATGTGCTGTTTATATTGAAAACGATATAAGTCAAATTGTCCACTAAGAATTGGTAAAAAAACTATGTTGTTAAGTTTTTTATCTTTTTGGAGATTATGTAGGAGAAGTTTGAATGGCTGTCTTGAGATTGTGGCAAAATTGAGCGATCGCACTCAATCCTTCTTCTGGTGTCCCTTCGGCTAACCGTTTAACCATTGCACTACCGACAATAGCCGCATCTGCGCCCCATTCCTTGACTTGACGGGCTTGTTCTGGGTCAGAAATACCAAAGCCTACACCAATGGGTTTCTCCGTCACACTACGAATTTGGGTGAGTAGTTCTAATACTCTACCTCCCATTTGCGATCGCATTCCTGTCACCCCGGTAACACTGACCAGATAAATAAATCCTTGGGAAGCCTGAGCGATCGCTTTTATCCTCTCAGCAGAACTGGTAGGAGCTACCAACAAGGTTAAATCAATACCCCGTTCATTGGCTGGTTGTAATAACCCTGCTGACTCTTCTAGAGGCAAATCAGGCACTACTAAACCCGCCACCCCTACAGATTGAATTTGCTGGAGAAACTTGTCAATTCCCCGATGTAAAATTGGATTGTAGTAAGTAAATAAAATAATTGGTGCTTGTAAACTAGGAGTAATCCCCTGCAACATTTCCAATACCTGATCTAAAGTAGTACCCCTTTCTAAAGCGCGGGTAGCTGCTGCTTGAATCACCGGACCATCTGCCAAGGGGTCAGAATAGGGTACACCTAACTCAATAATATCCGCACCGGAGCGATCTAGAACCTGTAAAGCTTTGGCTGTGGTTTCTAAATCTGGATCACCAGCAGTAATAAACGGAATCAGAGCGCACTCTTGATTCCGCTTCAGATTTTCAAAGCAACGAGAAATAGCAGTCATTGGTTACAAATCAGAGGTCAGTAGTCAATATTAACAAACAACCGACAACCATACACCTGAGTTTGTGCTTATTTAGGACTTACGGAATATCCAACCGCAGAGGACGCAGAGGGCGCTGAGAAATAAGAGTTTGAGAGGTTTTTTCGTAAGTCCTACTTATTGTTCAATCTCAGCTTGAAGTTTGGCTAATTCTTCAGGGGTCAATTCGTCTAGGCGCTTTTGCAAGAAAGCCTTTTCGTAATCTTCCCGTTGTTGATGGTAGGTCATATTCTTACTTCCGGCGCGGAAAAGATATGTGGCTACCCAGCCCATCAAACCCACAACCAGTAAGGCTTGACTCCAAATACCAGCATTTTGACCATCTAACCCGACTAGCTGTAATCCTAAGTAGACTAAACCGCCAGCCACAAATACACCCAAAATAATACCAATTGCGTCAATGCGTCGCATGAAAGTAATAACCTACCATCTAGTTAAACAATTTGTCGTCGTCGGGGTCGAATATTCGTCAATGGTGATAGAAGTAACAATCCCGGAAAGAAGAAGAAGACCAAAAAGTACATAAATGCACGCTCTACAGAGCTTGCAGAATACCAGCGCAGCTTCAGGTAAAGCAACACAATCATCGGCACTACCAGGAGATAAGCTCCGGCTAAAATCAGATACAGTAGGGCTACAACCATAATTCTTTGTCGGATTCTATAAGACTATTTGGTGCATCTGTTTTCCATGATATGCCTAATGCCTAGACTCAGGGAAGCATTATCCGGGCTTTTGCCAGAAATATAGAAAATTTTCCTCAACACTTGTCATTATTGAAAATAAGAGTTATAATACAATTTCGCCAATAAACACGTTGGTTCAGCCGGATAAAAATAAATAATATCTTTACTTTTGACAAGATATAAGGTTAATTTAGTAATCTAGTTGTACAAAAACGCGATTAATGGTGAAATAGATGAGGTGGTGAATACAACCTCAAAAAATCTAAAAGAACCTTTGGGGGTGTGGCGGAATGGTAGACGCTACGGACTTAAAATCCGTTGACCTTAAACGGTCGTGTGGGTTCAAGTCCCTCCACCCCCATTCAAAAAATTAAACAACTAAAACCAGGGTTTGTGACTTTACCCATAAGTTTGCCGCAACGGTAAGTTTATGCTTCCACTGAAAGGTGGCAAAGTTATCGTTCCAAACCAATTTCTCTTCGCGCTGCTTTAAGAGTAGCGCGTACTTCTTTGTCACGAAAACATCCTGGTTTAGCCAATAGCCTTGAAATAGCTGCTTCACTAGGATAAATACCTTCAGCGTGAAATTGTCTAACAGCTTGTTTTACCTCCTTGCAACACTGTTCGATTCGTTGGATACGAGATTCTTTCATATACTTAACGTACTGGGCTGAAATTGCTCGGCATAGCTCTGGGAAATGCCTGTAAAGAATTTGCTTAGGATGCCCTAGACGTTTTGCCGCTTCTGTCATAGGTAGTGGTTGTTCATTCTTTTTAAGCATATCTTCAAGTAGTTTTTGTTCTCGTTGTTATGGGTGGTTAGGACAGTAAATTAAGGGGGAAGAAGATATAGAGAAATATTGAGTTAATATTCAAGGAATTAGCGAATTAATTGCACTTACTCCCCAATTAGGATATGAACCCATCCCCATTGAGTTAACGCGAAAATTACAATTAATTTTGTTTGTGTTTGAACAAGCAATTGGTAAGGATGTGAAGTTATTGGGAGATTTAGGGGGAGTTATGGAGTCTTTGAGGATAGCTTCAACCAGAAATCAAAGTCAACCTTATCATTTGGTGAAGTTGATTATTCCTGTGTGTGAGAAAGCGAAAATTAGTGTGTCCCAGTTTTTTGGGTTAGATTTTAAGGAATTGGGGAAGATTTTGTTTGGGAATTTTAGTTTGGAATTAAAGTTATAGAAGTTTAGTAAGTAGTAATGCCTCTTTCCTACTCTCCATCTTTCACTTTCTCTTGTTGATGCAAAGCTTGATAAAAAGCGGGGTAGGGCATACTTTGGGCGCACTTCCAGATAACTTTGTAGCAATAATCAAATCGCTTAAAGTCATTTTTGTAAGTTTCATGTGATAAGTAATCCTTCAACACAGTGACAACACTTGGCATCTGTTCCTCTAACATAATTTTCTCTAAGCTTTCTACCGCTAGTTCATGCGTATAGTCATGCACATCAGTTAATTGTAGTAGTTGCACCAAGGCAGGGATCGCAATTTTGTTACCAGGATCAATTAAACCTAATGCAAATGCTGCTTGCACTTGGGTCAAAACATTTTCATGTGGGTTTTGAGTTAACTCCACTAAAGCAGTGATTGCTATTTGGCTGCCAAAGCCAATTTGACCTAAACTAAACGCAGCTTGTCCTCTTGTAAAGGAATTTACCTTTGGGTTACGAATTAAATTGACCAAGCTAGTAATTGCCATTTGGTTACCAATGTCAATTTGACCTAATCCAAATGCTGCTCCGACCTGGGTATAAGCATCAACCTTTGGATTACCAATTAGATTTACCAAAGCAGTAATTGCTATTTGTTTGCCCAAGTCAATTTGACCTAAGCTGAATGCTGCTCGTAGTTGGATTTCAACATCAACTTTTGGGTTGTTGATTAACTGTATTAAAGCATTTATTGCTATTTTGTTTCCAGTATCAATTTGATTTAAGCTGTCTGCTACTAGCCATTTAGTCTCATCATCTATCTGTGAGTCACAGATTAACTTACTCAAGCCAATCATTGCCGTTTGAGTGCCAGTGGTAAAGCTAATTTCCTTCACACTCTGTGCCGCTTCCCATTGAAGAGCATAACCAACTTCATGTGGATTACCAATTATCTTAACCAAGGTAGTAATTGCTGTTTCATTACCAGGGTCAATTTTCCCTAAACTCTCTGATATCTCCCATTTAAACTCATCACTAACCTGCGAGTCACTAATTAACTTTACTAAAGTAGTGATTGCCGTTTTATTACCAGGGTCAATTTTCCCTAAACACTTTGCTGCTTGCCATCGAATAGCATAATCTACCTGTGGGTTACTAATTAACTCCACAAAAGCATTAATCGCTATTTGGTTGTTGGGGTTAATTTGCCCTAAACTAAATGCTGTTTGTCCTTTTGTAAAAGGATCAACTTGTGGGTTGTTTATTAAATTAACTAAGCTATTAATGGCTGCTTGGCTACCAGAGCCAATTTGCCCCAAGCTGACTACCACCGAACGTTTAGTATCATCATCTATATAGGCATCGGCAATTAAATCTACTAACCCATCAATAGTTTTTGTTCGTTCTGTCTGTAAAAGTACCAATTGAGCTTCCGCTTGAATTGGTTCGAGTAAGCCTATCCATTCTTGACTTTTATTGAAATAACCAAAGCACCACTTAATAATTTGCAATACTATTTGATCGACTCTAGAATAATCTCTAAACTCAGAAATTCCTGCGGCTGCTAAAAAATTAGCGCAAAACTCGTAAAATCCCTTTGTGACTTTATCAATATCTTTGTATTCTCCGCATCCATCATCAAATTCTATCAACGCCTGAATAAACTCTTCCTTCTTCTCCTTCCCTACATTGTCACGTCCCAACCACAGCAAAATCACCTCTTTCCACTGAGGGGCGAAAATGCGATAAACGCCTTGCGCGGGGTTGTCAGGAACATGATTCAGAAACTCGTGCCAATCAGCGATCGCCAACGCTGCAAAATATTCCTCAAACGTGGGATGGTAGAAAGCATAAACTTTTTCTTTTGTTGCTGATTCCGCAGCCAGTCCAACTTCATTTAGCCATCCCAACTTTAACGCTAACCAAAATAAAGAATTTTGCTGTTTGGGATCGCCTAATACCTCGCGCACAAACTTATGTCGTAGCCGAAACCGTGACGTTTCCTGATCAATTGCTCGTTTTGCCAAACGTCCCAACGCTGCATTTAATTCCTCTTGCTGCTGTTCGGTGGTGTGGAAGCGGTTTTCTTTCCACTTGTAAAACTCTTCCACAAAATGCTGATAAAGTTCAGCTTTAGTTTTCGGTAAACCTTTATCGGAACTTTGCCAAGTGCTACACAACAGCGCCAACCGCAAAGGATTTTTAACTAAATCTTGGATGCGCTGACTTTCAGGTTTATTTAATTCGTTCCATAATCTTTTTCCTTTGTCTGGATTCTTTTTGTCAAAGCAACGCCCAATAAACTCTTGCACATCTTTCGGATATTCAAAATTGAGTAACCGATACGTCTCAAAATTTTCTAAAGCACCTGCGTTTGCTTCCCAAACATTCACCCGACAAGTCAGCACAACCCGCGCATTTTTCACCCATCCCGTCAATTGCTGGGAAATATCAGTTAATGGTTGAAGTGAAGACATTTCATCTGCTGCATCCAACAACAACCACACAGGATTATTCTTGAATAAATCTGCAAAAGCGTTTTCCTGTTCTTCTTTTACACGCACCACTTCTAAAGCATTCTTCAGCCAATCTTGCAGCAGATACTCTTCTACACTCTTTCCTTGCAAGTCTGCCAAAGAAATCCAAATTGGTAAACCCAGATTATTGTTTAATATCCAAAAAGCTATAGTTTGCAACTGAGTAGTTTTTCCCGCACCCGGTTCTCCAATTAAAGCGATGCGCTGTCCTTGAGTTTTACCAACACCATCACGGATAATTTTCTCTAAAAAAGCCTGATGTTCAAATCGCTGCTTTTCTTCATAACTCGGTTCGTAAAGTTGTGAACCTTGTTCTGCGGAAATATCCTCGCGGCACTTCTTCGGTTTAGTACGCTCCACCAATGCTAAAGGTACATGAATTGCCTCTAAGTCAAATTTCATCTCTTCATCAGCAAACAGCAACTCATTTGTGGTGAGACGCTTGTGCTTTTCCAGCATCGCGCCGCAGATTTCTTGCCAATCCAAGCTATTATCTGTTGTTTCTACCTGGGATGTTTCTTTTAAATTTGTCTTTTGGTGTTCCTTCCACTTCTGCTTAACCACCTCCAGATTCTCTTTTATCGTCGCTGTCTGATGTTTTAGCGTTAGGGTAAATTTCCAATAACCTTGACTCTTTGTAGATTTTTGGTCTTCTCGCACTCCCAACTCTTTCAACCAGTCGAGTGCAGTTTGAAGCTCGTCTAATTCTCTTTTGTCCTGAGAAAAGCTAGGTTGTGCTTTTTGCGGGGGAAGTTTTAAAGTTTTGCCAGCATCTTTAATCTGTTTGAGTAAATATTCCTTCTTTGTACCAACTTCAGGTGTTTTGCTTCTGTTTCCTCTTGTCTGTGCGCTTTTATATCCGGTAATTCGCAACTTATCAGCATTCCAGACAACGCAAAGTGGAAGTTTTGACTCACACTCTTGCTCTTCTGAGAGTTGCAGCAATGCTTCTACCAGACTGAGTACATTCTCTAAAACTGATTCATCTCCACGAATATTTCTTGACATCAGCCAAATAATTTTTAATTACCCAAACAAACAAGCTTCCCCAAGCCGCAAAACCTGACGATACAAACATTATAGACGTTGCGTGGGGGATGTGTCTGGGGAAATACCCAAAAAAATAATTGGCCTTGTAAACCCAAAAACAAGGTGAATTTAGATGTCAGCTAAAAAACGTGGTCAAAGTGCAAGTCAAAAAGCGATCGCTATCTTGCTAACTCTGCAAATAACATTAATTGGCGTAAGTGCCGAAAACCTCCTTCAGCAAGGAGACTCACCAATTGAGGTTTTAATGTGGATGATTAACCAGCTTATCCCAGTTCTGAAACAAGCAGACAGTCTTCGAGAAAAGCAGAAAAAGTAAGAATACTGGTAGGGGTGGGTTCATCCCAATTCGCAATGAAGCGATCGCTTCGGAAGCCTTGCAATGACCTAATGGTATGTAATTAATTCTGTAGAGGTACTTACTATTCAGGTTTCTAGATTTGGATCTGTTTCATTATTTTAGTGCGCCGTTAATCAGCAAGGTTACATCGTAGCCAATACTACTCGGTTAAGCAAATTTGTGAACTGAAAACCCCTGTAGAGATGTTCCATGGAACGTCTCTACCCTCCTTAACCGAGAAGTATTGACATCGTAGCGGTTTTTGTAATTGCCTTGCTGGGTGATCTGGTTGGTGACTGGATTGGATCATATTACTCTAGTTGAGAATTTTATTGATGCCATCGAGAAAAACTTGAAAACTAGGAGATTTGTTTTCAGTCAAGGATAAATAGGGCGCGATAGCTTTCGAGTGAGTACCAGGGTAATATTCTGGAACTAACTTTCTCAGTTCTTCTTTCGCGGAGTTGAGTTGATCGGGGTTGCGAAACTTGCTTCTATTTTGTTGTTGACTTAAACTTTCGGGTTTTAGTCTGTATGCTTTTTCCACTGCAACTAAATCACCTAAAAACCAAGATTCTAGTTCATGACATATTACACGTATCAGTATATTTTTGTTTCCTGCATTTTGACAAATTCCTAAAAGTTCTGATTTGAGTTTTTTACAATCATGGGAATCTTGATCATGAACGATTATAAATTTTGTGTCGGGTTTAAAGTTAAAGGCTTTGATCTTTTTAGGAATTGATTTACAAAGGTCTTGTTTACCTTGATGGGGGATACAAATATAGCTAATATGCTCAGGAATTAATTTTGCCAGAATAGTCTCTAGTACAATTTTCATAGAAGGTTCTTCTAGCAAAAAAATTAGATCATAGCTCATTAGGGGGCGACTCCTTCAAACCAGCCTTGATTCCAGAGATATCCGGGTAAATCTCCTGCTTTCACTAAGTTGTTCAGGGTTTCATTATCGCTGGCTCGAAAAATTTTGGTAATTCCTTGTTCTTTTGTCAACCAGAAAATACTTTCTAGGGGAACAGCATTAAGAAAGTCGGGGGAGTGGGTAGAGACAAAGACTTGTCCACCTCTGTGGGCATAACTGGCAAATTCTTCAGCAAGTTCGTAAAGCAAACTAGGATAAAGTTGGTTTTCCGGTTCTTCGACGCATAGTAAAGGATGGGGTTTAGGATCGAAAAGCAGAATTAAATAAGCAAACATTTTCATTGTGCCATCAGAAACATAGCGATCAATGAAGGGATCTTTAAAAGCTTGGTCTTGAAATTTGAGGATTAATCTACCGTCTTCTGTTTCTTTTGCTTCTACTTTGGAAATGCCGGGTACTCGTTCCTGCATTTTTGTGAGTATGGTTTGGAATATATCGGGATGGTTTTGATAAATATATTGGGCAACGACTGCCATATTATCACCTGTGGGGGAGAGATGTTCCGCATAAAGTGCGTCTTTGCTACCTCTGGCATCACTGATATGGAAGTCGGAAACGTGCCAATTTTCAATTAGTGAACGGAAGGCGCTGGCAGCTTTGAAACGTTGAAATTGCCCCAGTCCTTTAATTGCTAAAATATCATTGGATTCAAGTTGTTGTTCTTCCCGTTCTAGTTCTTCCTCAGTTTGTTCAAAGTTTTCTTCGTTGGTGATGGCGTATCCTTTGCCGTTTTGAAAGTCGAGGAAGTGATAGGGAGAACCATATTCGCCACGTTTGTACCTAAGAATTTCTCTTTTAACTAAGGGTCGTTTTTCTTCTTGTCCAACATTTAAAAGATAGGTAACTAGGCGCTCTGTTTCCAGAATTTTCATGCGGAATTTTAATTCTATTTCAATATCTTCTTGTTCTTTGCCTCTAGTAACGACTTCATTAAATCCACCCCGGATCTGAAGAGCTTGACGAATATTATTTTTTAAGGCATCGCGGAGAAAACCAAAAATATCGAATAGGGTAGATTTACCTGTACCATTAGCTCCGATGATCACGCAAAATCTGGGAATTTCGTTGATTTCTAGAGATTCAAAGGCTCGATAATTTTTAATTTTTATAGAAACAATTTTCATAATTAGGGTTTGATGAAAAGGTCTTTTGG
>NZ_JAYGHC010000039.1:7746-39597 GCF_034932285.1 Cronbergia sp. UHCC 0137 | reverse complement strand
TTTCAACGCTTATTCCTTGCACTTGATTCACCTTTTTTACCTTCAAACCCTTGATATATCTTCGTTTGAGATTTATTCAACAAGCCCTAATTAATATCTGCCTTAATAGGTAATACTTTGATTCTATTGCCTATTCTCTGTTTCAAGGGTTAAACCGCGATAGATTTGTTCAATGGGGAATTTGAGGTTAATGCTTTTGAGTTCAATGGTATCGCCTGGTTTGTAGTTGATAATTAACCAGTCTCCTGCATTGTTTTTTTGATAAAGGTCAATTTCCATGCTGGTAGAACTGACTAAGAGATAATCTATTAAGGCTGGGTTATTTTGATACATTCTAAATTTACCACCTCTGTCATAGGCTTCGGTACTTTTGGAAAGAACTTCAACAATTAAGCAGGGGTAGGTAATATATTGGGTATTGGTTTTGTCTCGTTCGTTACAGGTAACGCTGACATCTGGGTAGGTGTAGTTAGTAGTGCCGACAATCTTAACTTTGATATCAGAATTTCCAGTGATACAGCCTGTATTTTCTAGGTGGCTGTCAAACATGGCAGTAAAGCGGATGGCAATACGACCATGATTGATGCTACCGCCAGTCATAGCGTAAACTTGACCGTTGATCAGTTCATGTTTTTCTAATTGCTGTTCTTCCCAAGTAAAGTATTCTTCGGGGGTTAGACTGGGGACATTTTCTTTAGCTGCGATCATGGTTCGTTACCTTCTACGGTTTTAACAAGAAATCTTCTGGATTAAGTTCGCTGATTTTTATGCCAAATGCTCTAACTTTAAATAGATTTTAGCTCATGAAGGCTAGGATAAATACTTGAAAAAGTATTTACCCCGATTGTTTGATGGATTTAGAATTGGTAGCGTTCATCTAAGGAAGCTAGAGCAGCACCGGCTGTTTCTGCTAAGATACTGATGAGACGATAGAGAGCGATCGCACTAATCACCAAAGCCGTGGGAAAATGATATTGTAGGAGAGCGATCGCTGTCGCTTCAAAAACCCCTAAACCACCAGGCGCACCGGGAACAACTAACCCCAACACCCAAGCAAAACTAAAAGCCCCCATTAATAAAGGAATTTGGCTGTAACTCAAAGAACTCAGCGCAAACATAGTTAATATAAATCCAGTACCACGCAAACCCAAAAAAACCAATTCTCCTAACAAAGGTCGTAAAGGATAGCGTTTAATATGCAAATTCATATTAGGCTTATTAGTATTTTTAAGGTTTTTAAATTTAGATAAAATACGAAGTGCTGGGTTTAAAAACCAAGGATGAATAGCACAAAGAACTAAAACCAAACTCAGAAATTGTAGAATCTTGATAATTAAACTATTATTCCCGACAAATCTCCCACCAAATACAATAACACTAATTAAAGCCGCCGCAGCCATTAATAAAGGTTCTAACAAAACACTTAAAGTCGCCGCCCCTGGAGAAACATTAGCATTTTTTGCAGCCAAAATCCTTCCATAATAATGCCATACATTACCAGGTAAATACTTGGCGATATTCGTTTTTAGATAAACTTGGATAAACTGGGAAGATGACACAGGTTGATTTAACTCTTGCAGCACCAAAGTCCAAATCCAACCTGCCCAAGTATGAGCCAATAAAGTTACACCTGTAGCAGTAGTTAAAATTGCCCACCCTGCGGCATCAACGCGGATAGCCATTACTTCTGACCAGTTGTTTTGCAAGGATTTTGTTAAAAAAAACAGTGTACCACCCAAAATTATCCAGCGTAAAATTTGTTTCATTTTTTTTAGCGATACTTGCCCTGGCTATGTGTTATTCTATTACTAGGCTAGGTTTCAGGAGTTAAATAATAATGACAACTTCCCTTAAATACATAGTCCCCGATATAGATTATCCTGAAAGTGACGGCTTGCCAATGGCAGAAAGTGATGCAGCACGGGACTATTTAGTTTATGGTGTCGAAACCTTAACAATACATTTTCAAACAGAACCAGAAGTTTATACTTCCGGTAATTTGTTTATATATTATGAACAGGGAAACCCCAAGGCCGTTGTTGCTCCCGATCTATTCGTTGTATTTGGAGTTGAGAAAAAAAAGCGGACTTCCTATAAAGTATGGGAAGAAAATTATAAAGTACCTGATTTTGTTTTAGAAATTACATCGAAAAGTACAGTTAGTGAATATCAAGGTACAAAAAAAGGATTATATGCTTATTTAGGAGTAAAAGAATATTTTCAGTATGACCCAACCGCAGACTATTTAAAACCACCACTACAGGGATTTAGATTAGTAGAAGGAAATTATTTACCGATTCCTAGAATAGAAACCGAGAATGGTTTTGCAGTGATGTCGGAAGTGTTGGGTTTAGAGTTGAGGCTAGAAAATGGAGAAATGCGCTTTTATAATCCCAAGAAAGGGGAAAAATTACTCACTCATCAAGAGTTAGAATTAGCCAGACAAGAAGCTGAACAAGAACTATTAGCTGAACAAGAAAAAAATAAAAAACTGGCTAATAGATTACGTGAATTAGGTATTGATCCCAATACAATCTAAGATTTTAGAAGATTACAAAAGACATAAATTTGATCTACATCACCTGAAATTAGTCATTTCCAGCTTTAATTAGTAGGGTGTGTCAGATGGAAAATATGGCTAATAGTGGTTAAATTATCGCTTAGTAAAGGGGGGACTCAATCAAATTCCCCCTTTGTATTTGATTAAATCAAGAATCGTTATATCTTACTGAAGTTAGATAATTATTATACTTTCATCTTATAAAAATGTGACTTTCGCTAGAGGTAAACATAGCTGTAATCTTATTATCCTTGATGAGGATTGCTGAAAGTTAAGCAGATTTGGAGAATTATATAGAGCGGTTTTCTAAAACGTCTCTACTCTCCACTTTATCGAAAGATTAAACTTGTGTTTTTAATGAACAGGAGGACTAAGTGAGACATTATCTAGACCTGTTGAAAAGAATGCAGATACGCCAAATTATAACTATCTTTTTAGTGGGGATACTGTTGATTGTGACTGTTGCTTGTAGTGGTGCAAATACTCAAGGTGCAAATCCCCATAATACTCCTGTACAAGCTGGTGGTGCAAATAATCCTTATCAAAATGGTGGCGATAATTATACGAGAATGTCTACTGATTCCAATGTGACAACTGAACGGAGTAGAAAAGAACAAGATCAAGCAAATTTACTATTAAATCCACAATTTTTAGTAGCAGCAAAAAAAGAAGCAGAAATGCTTTATCCTGGCGCAGAAACCCCTGGTGGTAGAGTAAAGAAAGAAGCAGAATTACCAATTATTACTCAAAAAGAATTTCAACACCCTGAACCTGGTGGTTTAATTCAGCGTGAACCAGATTTAGGAGTTCGCGTTCAAGAAAGGATTGAAAGTGTGAGAGATTCCGTTGAGAAAGCTTCAGGATTTTTACAAAATAAAGCAGATGAAGCTAGTAATAGACCTGAATTACAAAAAAATCCATCGGTGGGTAAATAAGGGGATTCTAATTAGGAATCAGGATTTAATGATGTTGAGGATTAATTTTTCAAGTTAATCCTGTTAATGTTTTTGATTAGACTTAAAAGAATGCAAGGATAGAAATATGAAGAGACTAATTGATTGGCTAGAAAATCTGCAAGTGTTTAGAATTTTAACGATTTTTTTAGCGGGTATATTTCTCTGTTTAATCCAAGCTTGTAATCGTCCTGGTATAGCTGGACAGCCACCACAACCTGCGGGACAACCGCCTAATGTTCAACGATATGATCCGACTAAAGATTATCCTCTTTCTCCATATCAAGGAGGTATGAATAACTTTAGTGATGTAGATCCTAGAGCGAAAACCGCAGAAAAAGCAGCGCGGAGAAGGGCTGAGGCGTTAATAGAAAATGCTCAGAGAAATATTGAAAATAAGGGAGTTGATAGTGCTGAGGAATATGTACGCAATTATCGAGAGGGGACACCGTTTGATGAAAGAGTGAAAAATTTAGGGGAGGATGTGGGAAGTTCAGCAGAAGAATTGCGGGAAGGTGTAGTTAGAGGGACTAAACGAGGTGTGGAAAATCTCCAGGAAAATATTGAGGGTGGCGCTAAAGGTTTAAGTAAGAGTGTACAACGTGGGGCTGAAGATATTGGGAAGAATATTCAACGTACTGCTGAAGATACTGGGGAAGCAATTAAGAGGACGGTTAAAGAGGCTGATTAAGGTAGAATATACGGTACTATCAGTATAATATTTTTTTTGTAAGGGGACGAGCGATCGCCCCCTATTTATTTTTTAAAATATTTTTGATTATTTTGGAATAGGTTGTTTCTAGTGTCATGTATGATGTAACTGTTGGTGATTAGGTATTGGAAATGACTACTTACAATATTGAGTTAAAAGAAGAGATTTTGCGGGTGAGTTTTGGTGAACCTGCTCAAAATGACCAGATTGTGAAGGATGCGTCTGCGCGATTGGAGGAAATGGTTCAATTGGGGGAACTGGTTGGAGGACAATTGCTAAGGATTAATGGACCTGTTTCTATACCTGTGGCTTTTGTGTTGGCGCATAAATTATCTCATATTTACGGTGCAATTGGTTTGTTTGACCCTAAGTTGGGCAAGTATGTGATCTCTATCACACATAATCCGGCGTATAAACTGGGAGACTTGATTGATTGAGGTTTTGGTTGAGCGATCGCTCCATGAGTAGTGATTTTATCGGGTAATAAGCATTGGTTGGTTTTTGTCCACGTGTAGGGTTATAAATTGAAGATCAAGGATAGATTATGTTTTTGGTACTGATTGAGACATCTGGAAATCAAAACTACATTTTTTCAACTAACAAGCTGAAAGAAAATATTGGTGCTTCTGAGTTGACATACCGTGCTGGTACAAGCTGGGTTTTACAAGCCGTAGATAAAGTAAATAAATCTACAAAATTTTTAGGTCTTTTCAAAAATGGAAAACAACTTAGAGATAACCTTTTAGATAAAACATTAAATCCATCTATTGATACAAACAATGATGTTAAAGTTGAAGTAATTGTAGCTACTTCAGGTAAAGCTCTATTACTTACGAAGGAAGAAAAAATCGCCAAAGAAATTATTCAGTATGTCACTCACCAAGCTCTTATTGAAGCACCAGGTTTAGATATTTGTGGTGTTATTCATGAATTTGATTGGGATAAAAACGATTTAGGAGATGTGAATACTCACATACATCAAAAATTTGCCACAGTTCGATCTAAAAGACCTGCTCCTGATTTACGTTTTTTGCGTTTACCAATAATAGATGAATGTGTTACAAGTGGTTTACCTGCTTCTGAATTAGACTTTGATTCTGAAAATAAATCTGTAATATCTGTGGTTAGTAGTAGTAAAAGAAGTTCTAGTGAAAAAGGTCTAGAGAGAATTAGAGAATTACTAAAGAAAGAGAAACCAAGTATTAACTTCCCTGGTAATATTCGAGAACTAATTGAATATCTTGATAATCAACCAGGAATATGGTTGTCTGTAATTCATGCAGATGGTAATGGCTTAGGAGAAATTTTTCTAAAATTTCAAAACTTTATTAATAATCAAAATCAAAGTTGTGCAGTAGATAATAGAAATTATGTAGATAAATTAAGAAGGTTTTCTATTGCTTTAGATATCTGTACAGAAAAAGCATTTATTTCGGCTCTTGATGCTTTTAAATCTACTGATAATCAAGAATTTGCAACAATCATACCATTAGTCTTAGGAGGAGATGATTTAACTGTAGTATGTGATGGAAAAATTGCTATTGAATTTACAAAGAGATTCCTGACAGCTTTTGAAGAAGAAACAAAGTGTCAATCTCAAGAACATTTAAATGGCATCATTTCAGAAGTTGCCAAAGAAGCATTAGGTATTCCTCGTCTTTCTGCTTGTGCGGGAATAGCAATTATTAAACCAAAATTTCCATTTTCAGTAGCTTATAATTTAGCTGAATCATTAATGAAGTCTGCTAAAGAAGTCAAGAAAAAAGTAACCCATTTTCATTTAGGAAAAGATAAACCCTATCCTTGTTCAGCTTTAGATTTTCATATCCTTTACGATTCTAGTAGTGTTGATTTTGATAGTATTCGGAGCAAGATAGAAAAAGAAAATCAAAAATTACATAATCGTCCTTATGTAATTACTTATGAAGATGATATTCAGCAAGCAAATGGTTTAGAATGGGCTAAATTTCATCAATTTTCTAAATTGGAAGCAAAAATAAAAGTTCTTTTAGCTAAAGATAAAAATGATGGTGGTAAAAGAAAATTACCTAATAGTCAAATGCACGATCTTAAAGCAGGATTATTTTTAGGGAAAGAAGTTGCTGATGCTCGATATCTTTTGATTAGAGATCGTTATCCAAAAGAATTAACTATTTTAGCAGGTAGCGAAAATTCTCTCTTTCAAGAAGAAGAAAAAAATTCAGGAATGTACATTACTGGATTATTAGATGCTATAGACGCAGCCGAATTTTTAAATGTAGAGGATAAAAAATAATGTCTAAAAAGAATAAACCAAAACAACCTCAGAAAAATCAATCTCAAAATACAGCTAATATCACGGTGAATAAATCTAATAATTCAAATTCTGAACCGTTAATCATCAAAATCAAACTTACCAGTGATTGGCATATTGGTTCTGGTGCAGGAATACCCGGAGATATTGATAGTTTAGTACAAAAAGATCAATATGGACTTCCTTATATACCAGCTAAAACACTGACAGGTATTTTACGAGATGCTTGTGAATTAGTAGCTTTTGGTTTAGATAATCGTGCAGAAAATGGTGCTTGGCAAAAATGGGTAGATTATCTCTTTGGAGAACAACCTGCTTTAGCAACAGAAGCACTACAAAAAGAACCTATTCCTGCGGCTTTATCCATCCGTGCAGCATATTTTTCAGACTCTTTACGAGCAGTTTTAAAGAGTAAACCAAGTGTGAAAAATGCTCTAACTTTTGTGAAACCAGGAATTAGTATAGATAGTGAATCTGGTTGTGCTAAAGAAGACTTTTTGAGGTTTGAAGAAGTAGTTAGAGGTGGTGCTGTACTAGAGGCAAAATGTGAATTAAATTTACCAACAAATAAAGAGCAACAAAATACTGCTCATGCGTTATTAGTTGCTGGTACTAAATTTGTAGAACGTCTAGGTGGTAAACGTCGCAGAGGAGCAGGAAAGTGTGAATTAGAAATTAAAGGTGAGGATATAAAATCTTATATTGATTGGATTTCAAAACATCCTCAACCACAAGCACCATCAATTGATAATGTATCAGAAAAAGAAGATACAAAAAATACAGGATATGTAAACGAGCTTGTAAATGAAGAATGGGTAGAAGTTAACTTAGGAATTACTACAAAATCTCCTCTGATTATTTCTAAAAGAACTGTGGGTAACGTAGTTGAGACACTTGACTATATTCCTGGAACTCATTTACTAAGATTAATTGTCAAAAAATTAAGTGGTTTAGGTGTGGATTTAGGTAGTGCGATCGCTCATGGTGATATCATAGTTACTAACGCTACATTAGAAGTAAATGGTCAACAAGGAAAACCTGTTCCTCTAGCACTTTTCTATGAAAAATCAACAGGTGGATTAGATAAAGGTGGCAAGATTTATAACCGTTTTCGTGAAGGTGAACCAGAAGGACAATTAAAAGGTTATCGCGCAGGGTATATTGACTCTACAGATGGAACAATTTTACCTAAGCATGAAACAATCAAAATGATTGTGGGGACTCATAATACTGTTGACGATAAAGTTCAAAGTCCTACCAAAGATGCAGGAGGAGGTATTTATAGTTATGAAGCTATCAAACCAGGAACTAAATTACAAGCTAAATTGAGGCTCAGGAAATCTATAGCAGATGTCCTAGATAAAAATAGCAAAATTTGGCGTGATTCTTTGAAAGGAAACTATCGCATTGGGCAATCAAAAAAAGATGACTATGGCGAAATAAGTTTAGAAGTTTTACCTAATCAAGACTTTAAACATCAAAAACCAGCAATTATTCATAATGAGTTAACAGTCTGGTTACTTTCTGATGTATTGTTAAGAGATGAAAGATTACGACCAACAACTGATATTAAGTATCTTCAAGAAGAGTTAGAAAAACATTTGAATGTTAAACTTGATATCAAATCTTCTGAAGATAAAAAACTCTCATTTATAGGGAGAACACATCGGATAGATTCTTGGCAAGTACGCTGGGGATTACCTCGACCTTCTTTAGTTGGACTTGCAGCAGGAACTTGTATTGTTTTTGAGGTCAAAGAACTTAAAGAAGTTAAAGAAGGAACATTGGAATATAAATCATTAATTGAATCATTAACTGAATCATTAACTGAGATTCAATCAAGAGGTATTGGTGAAAGAAGAGCAGAAGGTTATGGTCAAATTTCCTTCAATGACCCAATATTAACACAACCAACATTAACATTAGAAAAACCAAAAGATAAGCAACCGGAAAATCCAACTAAAAATTCAAATGATTATCTTGAAGATGATCAAGATATTATTGATTATGCTCGGATCATTGAAAAAGCTGCATGGAGAGAAATTATTCATCGAGCATCTTTATTTTTAGCTTCTGAACTTTCACCTTCTGAACATACTTTTCGTACACAAATTTTAGACATCAGGATTGAAAATGGAGAAAGTAAACCCCCTATGAGTCAATTAGGAAGTTTGCGCTCAGTTTTATCACGCATTGAATCACCAGAAGATGAGGGATTACAAAGATGGATTCAACATTTACAAGATACTAAAAATCGTCGTGATAAATGGCCAAATGGTAGTTTAGATAAACTTCGTCAATTAATCACCAGTCCTACAGAAATTTGGGAGCATTTATCATCCGCTTTAACAAAATTAGGACATCAAGACGGTTTTGCTGAATTTACTCTCACTAGAACAGGAGAAGAAAAACTTAAAAATGAATTATGGCCAGAAGCGGTACAAATTTTGATAGATGCTTGTATCCGCGCTCATAAACGTGAACTTGAAAAGCAGCAAGAAAACACTCAAAAACAAGGAGAAAAAGTACATGGCGCGTAAAATATCATCTCGGATTAAAGTTAGTGGTCAGTTAATTGCTCAAACCCCTATTCATGTAGGTGGAGTGGGTGGTAATCCTCAAATAGATTTGCCTTTAGCTGTTAATGGTCAAGGTAAATATTATATTCCTGGAACAAGTTTAGCAGGAGCTTTCCGTAGTTGGATAGAAGATTCTCAGAAAGCAAATAGTGTATGGGGTTATCAACAAGAAAAAGATGCTGAGGGTCACGCTAGTTTTATTCTTGTGGAAGATGCACCTATTCAGGGTATAAACGCTGAAATTAGAGATGGTGTGGGCATTCATCGAGAATGGGGTACAGCCGCAGAAAAAGCAAAATATGACCGTGCAATACTGCCTAAAGGTTGTAAAATACCATTAAATATGACCTTAGAAGTACCTTTTGAATCTTCAGAAGAAGCAACAGAATATAAGAATAGCTTTGCTTCTTTGATTAAAGCTTTAGAAAAAGGAGAGATTCGTTTAGGTGCAGCAAAAACCAGAGGATTAGGTAAAGTTCAGTTATTTAATTTTAGTATCCGTGAATCTAACTTGAGCCAACGTGACGGTATATTAAAAGCTTTACAGGGTAAGGATGAAATAATTAATTCAGCTATCTTTTTACAAAGTAGTATTATTTCTTCTCGAAGAAAAAAGCTGACATTTGAAATTAATTGGCAACCACAAAGTCCATTAATGGTCAAAGCAGAAGGTAATGGTATTGCTGTTGATATTCTACCTTTAGTTAGTGCTATTGATCGTAGTCTAACATTTGTGCTACCAGGTAGTTCAATTAAAGGTGCTTTCCGGTTTCAAGCAGAACGCATTATTAGAACTGTTTGTCCCTCTCTAATTAACAGAAATGTAGATTTTTTGGATCAAATTGAAGTTCCTTTAGTTAATGAATTATTTGGTACAAGAGCAAAAGCTAAGAAGGAAACTAAAAAAGGAATTGGTTCACTTTTTATTGATGATTGTTATGCCAATATACCTATAACTCCTTCAGCTTGGGGAAATATGGAAGCTGCTACTAATGAAAACGATCTTAGAAAAGCATTGGATAATGCTAATCTCCAAAATGTTCAACAGGCTTTTCATGTAGCAGTAGATAGATGGACTGGAGGTGCTGCTGATGGTATGTTGTACAGCAATTTGGAATTGATGAAAATAAACTGGAAACCTATATATCTAACTTTGGATATTGATCGTATCTCTAACAATAAATTACCTGCTATTTCTCTACTTTTGTTATGTTTACGTGATTTAGTAGATGGTCGTATTCCTTTAGGATATGGAACAAATAGAGGTATGGGTTCAATTAAGGTTAACAGCATTGTGATTAAGGGTGATAATTTAGAATCTGATTTAAAGGAATTTACAAATGTAACTCTAGTTAATGGTAGTTTAACTAATTTAGATTGTAAATTTTTAGAAACCTTAAATAACCATTGGAAACAATGGATTGATACACAAAATAAGGAGGGTAAATAACTATGACTTTATACGGAAGATGTACAACTACTAATATCACTCTTAAATCAGCTTTATCAAATTGTGCAACAGCACTTTCTCAAGCAGTGGCTATAATTTACTCTCCTACATACTGTCAATTTGCTAAGGTTGATAAAAATGGAGATTTAATAAATGCAGAAAACGAAATTATATCCCCTGATAAAGTTGATAAAGTTTTTGAATTACGAGCATTTAATCAAAATTATGAGTTACGCTGGTTGAATGAATCCAATGGTAAAGGTAAAGCTGTTTTGATTTCAGAACAAGATATTTCAGGTTATTTAGATCATAAAATTCCTGAAATAAGTGCATTAGATAAAATTCATCAACAATACATTTTATGGGGTAAAAAAGCAAGCTCTGAATCAACTTCAGGATGGGCAAAACTATCTACTGCTCGTATTGGTTCTATAGATGTTCCAGTGAGAGGTTTAACTGCTGATAAGCGAGTTTATTTAAACGCTATTGAATATCTTAAAGCTGATGAAGAATATGGCAATGTTTCAGTAGTTGAAGAAAGATTAATAGGATTAGAGGTGAAATAATGTTAACAGGAAAATTAATTGTCATAGCTAATAAAACACTGCAAGTAAATTTTACCAATGCTAAAGGTAAAACAGGCAATTTTAATATTAAAGAATCTGAACTATCAGCAAATTTATTAGAAATAAAGAAAACTGATATTTCACAACTCAATAATTTAGAAGTTGAATTAGAAGAAATCGGTGGACAACCAAAACAGATCCGTGAAAAAGGTAAGGCTTTCGCATCTACTCAACCTACTATTTCTACACCGAAAAGAGAAATAGCAACACCAGCGCAAGTAACTCGTTCATCTAATGCTTCACCTAGAAATAATAAACCACCAGGAGACTTTCATAACCCCTATAATTTTGTTCCTGCACCACCTAGAAACACTGAAAATGTACAAAAGAGTGAATTAGGCGATCGCACTCCTTGCGGACATGATTCTTATCTCAATAATCATTGGAGTGGTAGAATCTCCGTCACCTTAACAACTATTACACCTTTATTAATTCCTGATGCAGCAAAAGCACAAGGAACAGATCATAAAATTTATCCAATTCGATTAGATGCAGATGGTAAACCATATTTACCACCAACTTCAATTAAAGGAATGTTGCGATCGGCTTATGAAGCAATCACAAATTCTCGGTTATCAATTTTTGTTAAACATGAAGATCGTTTAGCTTTTAGGATGTCTACCAAAAATGATCTTATCCCTGCTAGAGTGGAAAGCCAAAATAATCAATTAGTTTTAAGACTAATGGAAGCACCGGAATTATTAGGTGATACAGCTAGATTACTCCGATATCAAAAAAGTAGTAATTCACGAGATAAAGGTGAAATTAGAGAAGCGGTTAGATATGATGATTCAAATGAATTACCTCAACACGGTGATGCTGTTTGGGTAAGAATAAACAAAGGATTAGTCACCAGGATTAGAAAATGGGATGCTGCTACTTACCCCGGTGATGGTGAATGGTTGAAAGGATGGGTATTAGTAACAGGTGCAAATATTAATGGTAAAAAATACGAGCGAGTTTTTATTGAGAAAAATGACAATGAAAGCATAATTATCACCGATGAAATTAAATCTCTGTGGCGAGAATTGATCAACAATTATCAAGAAAGTCATATCAAAGATTTAGAAAATCGTCGTAAAAATAACCAAAATCCACAAGATTATCTTGGTGCTACACCAGGAAAAACAGGATGGTCACGTCATATCTATGAACATAGTGAATTAGAATTAAAAGAAGGTACTTTATGTTATGTAGAACTAAAAAATAATAGAATTACAGATTTATTTCCTGTATCTATTTCTCGGCAATTATATAATGTATCCCCTGCAAGTTTACTAGATAGCAATCTCAAACCTACAACAGAAATTAATTCTCTTTCTCCAGCAGATAGAGTATTTGGTTGGGTAAATCAAAATGGTCAAGGTTCTTATAAAGGCAATTTACGAATTAATTCAGTAGAATGCAATTCAGATGATTCTATAGAAACATTTGGTGAAAATGGTTTTCCTCTTGCTATTCTGGGAGAACCTAAACCACAACAAGCAAGATTTTACATTGCTAAAGACAAAGAAGGAACACCACTAGATGAAGGAATTTCAAAAGAAAAAACTTATCAAAGTAATAATGGGTTAAGAGGACGGAAAGTTTATCCTCACCATAATAATTTACCTGCACAACACTGGAACAAACCCAATGAAGATAGAACAAAAACAGATCAAGGAGGATATTTCCAAGAATATCGTAGACCTAAAAAAGATAATTTAGAACAAAGAGATGATCAAAATCGTTCTATTAAAGCTTGGGTAAAACCTGATACTACCTTTAGTTTTAATATTGATGTAAATAATCTTTCAGATGTTGAACTTGGTGCATTGCTTTGGTTATTGTCTCTTCCTGAAAATTATTATCATCGTTTAGGTGGTGCAAAACCGCTAGGCTTTGGAAGTGTCAAGTTAACTATTGATTGGAATAAAACTGATCTTCGTAAAGGAGAAAATTGGCGCGAGTTCTATTCTTCCTTAATCTCCATTCCTAATTCATCGCCAAAAGATGCACAAACAAAAATACAAATCTTTAAAGATACCGTAGCTGAGGTTTATGGTAACGGTCAATCTTTTGAACAAGTGCGTTTTATTAAAGCATTTTGTTATGGATGTCAAGGTTTTAATGATAATAAACCTGTTCATTATCCTAGAAAACGTCAACAACAAGGACAAAACCCTGTACCTCCTCATCCAGATGGAGAAGCTTTTAAATGGTTTGTTGAAAACGAACGCACTGGTGGATCTAAAGTTTCACTTCCTGCACTTTGGGATGAAACTGGTTTACCTTACTTTGATCCCAGATAAAGTTATCCTAGCAACATCTTGTAATACTACACGCAGATTAGTTTTTTCAATTACATAGGAGTATAAAATGAAAGCCATCTCGTTTTTAGGATTCAATCCACATAAAGGATACGACAAAACTATCTACATTAGCCCAGATGGTTCTGACGAATGTGAAACAGAGTTTTTTCAAGAAGCAATGGTCAAATTTTACAAACCGAAAGTTCTGTATGTACTCTTAACAAACACTGCTGAAAAAGGTATTCCTAAAGATAGAACTGAGTCTAACTGGGATGCTTTACAAAAACGACTATCTGGTAAAGTAGAATTACACCCTATTAAGAATGTCCCTGAAAGCAGTAGTCCTGAAGAATTATGGAAGATTTTTGCTTTATTAACTGAATATCTTCAAGACAATGATGAAGTTTTGTTTGATATTACTTATGGATTTAGATTTTTACCAATAGTAGCTTTAATAGCCGTCAGTTATCTTCGTGTTGTTAGAAAAGTAAAAATTAATGGCTTAATCTATGGTGCGCGAGATGCTCAAAATGAAGAAACAAATCAAACACCTATTTTTGACTTATTGCCAATTGTCAGTTTATTGGAATGGACAACAGCAACAGACCAGTTTCTCAAAACAGGTAATGGTCAAGCATTAGCAGAATTGTTACATAATGGAGATCCTGCTACCGAAGAATTAGCTAATAATATTGATAACATAGCGCAGGGTTTACAATTACTTCGACCAATGGATGTAATGCAGGAAGCCGCTTTATTACCAGAAAAAATTACAGCAGCATCATCAAGTATTTCCGAATCATTACCACCGTTCACAACTCTACTAAGACGAGTTGAAAATGATTATGGTAATTTTGGTTTAAAAAATCCAACAGAGTATACAATTAGTCCTCAAGCTGCTCTTATAAGACAATTGAGAATGGTGGAATGGTATGCAGAAAAAGGGCAAATAGTTCAAGCTTTGTCTATGGCAAGAGAATGGCTACCTTCTTTATTATGTCATCACTTTAATATAGATCCACAGGTTAAAAGAACTAATAGACCAGAAATGGAACTTCTATTAAGTGGAGGAACAACACCACCAGATAAACAGGGTAATAAATATACATCTCCATTCCTAAAACAATATAAAGAAACAGTTTCCAGAGATAAAAGAACTCAGTTATCTAACCTTTGGTCAGATACTCATAGACTCGCAAAATTGCGTAATGATGTACTTCATGCAGGATTTAGGAAAAATCCTCAAAGTGCAGAATATATTATTGAACAAACGAAGCAGATAGTTGAAGAACTTCGCAAAATTGCACAAGCTTGGGATTTGAAAGACGAAGCAGAATAAGTATCTGATGAAAAATAATGTAGAGACGTTCCATGGAACGTCTCTACACCGGGACAAGCTATGTTTAATGAGTAAAAGAATCTAAACAATAATTTTATCAAGAGGTTTTGAAATGGTAAAAACAATTATCTGTTCTGTAGGAACAAGTGCTGCAAAAACTTTAGGATTGAAACCAAAAGATTTAACCAATTGGGTTAATGAACAAGATAGTGTAGAAGATGCTGCTGAAAAAGTATTTTCTACCTTTCGTGAAATCCTCCCTGAAGGAGAGAATTTAAAGAATGATTTATCAGCCGAAATTCATTCCCTTGTGAGAATTGGTATTACCAATGAAGATAGAGTAATCTTACTTGCTTCAAGTACAGATGATGGGTATTGCTGCGCTCTTGCGGTTGAAAAATATCTAAAACATCACTGGATTGAGATATATGCGAAAGCTGAAAAAATTACAGGACTTCAAGTTGTAGATGCTGAACTTTTTAGAAAAGAAGGTGTTGTTAACTTTGTCAAACGTATTCTCAAAGAAGTTGATAGTTATGATGCTAGTAATATTATTCTCAATCCCACAGGAGGATATAAAGCCTTAGTTCCTTATACTGTTTTGTTAGGTATGGTAAAAGGAATGAAATGCGACTATATTTTTGAGCAGTCAACTACATTACTCGAATTACCACCGCTTCCTGTAGAATTTAAGCGATCGCAATTTGAAATCTATAAAGATTTATTTGAAAAAATAGAGCGAGAAACTGAAATTTCTCAAGCAGAATGGGAAGAAAGAGTTCCTTATACAGAAAGACAAATTTTAGAATCGCTAGTAGAGTTTTCCAATAAAAATGTAACTATTTCTGCTGTAGGTTTTTTGTTTCTTGAAGAAATGCGTGAACCTTCTATATTAGTTCCTTTTCTTTCACAAAAAGCTATTAGAGATTGTTTTGATAATCTAGCTAAATTAGATGACTGCGATCCATTTCGGTTTCTATTGCGTGCTGCTGCTTCTAAAGATGCTTTTTCCCAATATGAACATATTAACCTTGGAAATGGATTACGTTGGCTCAAGCCTGGTAGAACAACAGATCGTTATTTAGTATCTGTGGAAGGTTGGCGTTTATTGGTGTGGAGAGCAATTCGTGAAGATCAGGAAGGTTCTGACTACGCAAGTAAAGTTAAAGTTAATCCTGATAGTGAGCGGAGAGCATATTCACCTTTTATGCGTGTAGATTCTGACAGTTACTACGAGTTTAAATAAGGAGAAATAGTGATTCCTACGGAGTGCTTCTCTTCGAGACGCTCCGCGAACGCGATCGCACCACCCCATCCCACCCAATCCCCCATAGCCAATAATTTTCAAAATAGATTATCGTAAAAACAGAACCTCTCCCCTTTCACAGCCATGACTCTAACTAAGACCCGACTCACTTTTAAAGATTTTCTCAACTACGACTTTCCCGAAGAAGGTCGCTATGAACTTGTAAATGGAGAAATTATGCGGATACAAGCAACCAGAAAACATGATAATTTAGCAGATTTTATTGCTGATACTTTTAAATTAGAAGTTAACCGTCTTAATCTCAATTACAGAGTATCTGGAAGAATTACTATTAGAACCTTAACAGCAAGCGGTAAAGAACAAGGTCGTGTTCCTGATGTTAGTATAGTAGATAAAAACTTATGGGATGCTAATTTATCTGCTTATACTGCTTTTCTTGAACCATTACAACTAGCAGTAGAAATACTCTCTACAAATTGGGAAGATGATTATATTGATAAACTCGATGAATATCAACGCTTAGGTATTCGTGAATATTGGATTGTTGATTATTTAGCCATTGGTAGTCGTAATGATTTAGGGAATCCCAAAGAACCAACAATTTTTGTATATATCCTCAACGAACAAGATATTTACCAACCAAATGCTTACAGGGGTACAGATAAAATTATATCCCCAACTTTCCCAGAACTAAATCTCACAGTCGATCAAGTTTTTACAGCATAAATACAATCAAATTATGCCTAAGCAAAAAAGCTAAATCTGACAATTCTACAGAGCGATCGCTCTCCTAATTCACCCTAAAAAATGTGAGAATAAGTCATGACAACAAACATCGAAACAACCGATATTCTCTATGAATGCGACTTTCTTGCATGGTGTGAAAGAACAGTTACTCAACTCAAAACTAAAGATATTGAGAATCTTGATTTTGAACACTTAATTGAGGAAATTGAAACATTGGGAAAAAGTGAAAGAAGAGAACTAAGAAATCGACTATTAGTATTGATATCTCATATCCTTAAACGGATGTATGTTAATAGCCATGAAAACTTCAACGGCTGGGAAGTAACTATCGTAGAACAACGTAAACAAATCCAAGTCTTATTAAAAGAATCACCCAGTCTTAAACCTTATCTTGCTCAAATATTCACCCAAGTTTATCTTGATGCTTTAGATATAGTTTCCGTTGAATATAAACAAACTCAATTCCCCGAAACCTGGCAATTCGATTATAAAACAGATTTACTTTTATCCAGCAAATATTGGGAATCATAGTAAATTGCATATTCACCATTATGAGCAAGGTTTGAAACCCACGGAGGTGGGTTTTGTCTGTGTAGCCGCGACTTCTAGTCGCCAGGTCACTATTTTTGATGTTGGGAATACCAACTCTGTAAAGCTAAACGTTGAACTTCTCGCCAGGGAACATCATGTTTGCGTGCTAAGTCTGCACAATCTTCATATTCTGGCTGGACATTAGCGATAGCCTTCACATTCCCCTTCTCAGAAAATGCCACCTTAACACGCACTCGTCCATAAACAGTTTCCACCTCTTCCAATTCCCGTTCTAAAATCCTCCGTTGTCCAGTAGTCCGACGAATCCCCAAAGTAGTCGTTTCTCGAAACAAAACCGCTTCACAACTAGCCAAATGTTCAGGATGACAAATCACAGTCAACAAAATCCCCGGACGAGATTTTTTCATTCCCACCGGTTGAGTAAACACATCCAACGCACCCACAGCAAATAAAGCATCAAACACATAACCCACTGCTTGCGGGTTTAAATCATCAACTTGGGTTTCTAATACAGCGATCGCTTCTAAATTGGGGCTAGTATTGGTTTGTAAACTTGTACTCTCACCCAACCAGAGGCGTAGTATATTGGGAATGGGTAAATCCAGAGAACCCGCACCTAGTCCCACCTGTTTAACAGTCATTGGCGGCGGAGAACCAAACGCTCTCACCAAAGTAGTAGCGATCGCTGCCCCCGTAGGTGTCACCAATTCTCTGTCTATCCCATTACTATATACCGGACAACCCCGCATTTCCCACAACTTCAACACTGCTGGTACAGGTACAGCCATCTGTCCATGGGCAGCCCTAACAGTTCCCCCACCAGTCGGGAATGCTGAACAGTAAATCAAGGGCAATCCCTCCCCATTACTGTCAATGCCTAACCAATCCAACCCCAAACAAGTACCAACAATATCCACAATGGCATCCACAGCACCCACTTCATGAAAATGAACTTTTTCCGGTGCAATGCCATGAACAGCCCCTTCTGCTACTGCTAGTTGTCGGAAAACCCCTAAACTCCATCTTTCAGCTTGGATTGGTAAATTGGCTTTTTCAATCATCTTCTCTATTTCTGGCAGATGACGGCCGTGGTGGTGACTGTGTTTATGGTCGTGGTGATGATGATGGTGGACTAAATCAACATCAACCTTAGTTGCTTGCTGGGTTTGTCGATGAACCAGTTCAGCCCGCAAACTATATTCCTGTCCAATTCCCAACCCATTTAGCTTTTCCACCAAATACTCTACAGGAACACCCAAACTCACCAAAGACCCCAGGCACATATCACCAGAAATCCCCGTCGAACATTGAAAATAAGCAATTTTATTCATAACTTTTGAATTTTGAATTTTGAATTTTAACTTTTAACCTCACACCTGGTCAGCTTTTATGGCAAAAATTTTGGATGTTCATCCTGATAACCCTCAAAACCGCCGAATAGAGGAGATAAAGTTAGCGTTCTTAAATGGCGCTGTCATGCTCTACCCTACTGATACAGTTTATGCTATTGGTTGTGATTTGAATGCTAAATCGGCAGTAGAAAAAGTGCGGCAAATTAAAAAGTTAGCGAATGATAAACCACTAACATTTTTGTCTCCGTCCCTTTCTAATGTAGCCACTTATGCCTTCGTAAGTGATACAGCATATCGAATTATGAAGCGATTAATTCCCGGACCTTACACGTTTTTGTTACCTGCTACCAAGTTAGTGCCGCGACTGGTGCAGAGTCCTAAACGAAAAACGACGGGGATTAGAGTTCCAAATCATCCTGTATGTTTGGCTTTGCTGGAAGCGTTAGGAAATCCCATTATTTCCACCTCCGCCCATGTCCCAGCAAATGACCTAGATGATGATGGAATAGTAGGAGTTGATCCTGAACTTATTTTATCACGGGTAGAGTTATTTGATCGTTTAGATAAAGTGGTAGACATCATTATAGATACTGGTGAAGAACCGACTTATGATGTTTCAACCATTTTAGATTTAACGGCGGAAGAACCAGTCATTACACGGAGGGGATTAGGTTGGGAAGCAGCAGCAGCTTGGGTATAAAAATTAAGCTTGACAACGCAACCCTCAGTTTTGAAAATTGTGATACATAAAGCAGGAGTCAGGAGTCAGGAGTCAGGAGTCAGAATTAAAACCCTGTTGTGAAACCAGTTGCATGAATGGTTTACGCCAACCTGCGCTAACAATTGATGTCCTAACCACCTTGGCGGTTGCTATATAATCCAGTTTTGAAATTGTCATACTTATCAGACCTCAGAATTGCAAAGTGCGAGATATCGGCAAACCTCGCCACTGCAATGCTTTGAACGGATTTAAACGTCTAAAAAAAACCATCTTCACACCTTTGATTTAGTTGCTAATCAAAAAAGCGACACATTTGACAAGCCCTTAACTTATTAAAATTCCTACAGTCTTAATATGAGCAGTACAAGGGAGTGATCTGGACAGATCATCAATTCTTGGGCTGGCTGTAATTGCTGTATCTGCGTTTGAGTTAAGGTGCAATACCAAATTTCAGGAAAAGTCATGAAAGCTAACCTTGTTGATCTGCCAAATTCTACACCTGCCAGAACGTTGACTGACCACCACGTTTCGATTGAAGACTTGTCTGTAAGCAACTCTGAAACTTTAGTTCAATTGCTATGTGATGAACTACAAGCCCAGGTAAAAGCTACAGTTGGATGTGTCCAATCTGTCGCCAAACGAATAGCTAAAGAGGTAGAACGGATATGTGATAAAAGTTCTCGTATCCAAACTTCTGGACAAGTCAGGTCTTGGGAGATTACTTTAGCTAGACATCGACTACAAAAGTGCTTGCGTTATTACCAATTAGGTTCTAAACAAGGCCGGGTGGAATTGCATAGTAGTTTGGGGGCGATTGTTTATCGTCATGTTACCCTTGCTGGTTCTGATTTGGGTTTTGAGGCGCGTTACAATTTAATTGAAGATTTTTTACAGGCTTTTTATATCGAAGCGATTAAAGCTTTCCGTCGGGAAAATGAGTTACCGGAAAATTATACACCACGCACTCAGTTACAATTAGCTGAATATATGGCGTTTACTGAGCAGTACGCTAAACGCCGGATTAATCTACCTGGTGGTGCTAATCAACAGTTGGTGGTTTTACGCGCTCAAGGTTTTGCTCGTCGTCAACCCCAAGAAACTACTGTAGATATTGAAATGGCGGTGGATTCGGCTAAAACTGAGGAAGCGGAATCCTATCAGCGTAATTTGGCGGTGCAGCAGATTAGATCACAAATGGTTGCTAAGTCTAATTTTGATCCTTCTGAGGAATCAGAGCGCGATCGCGTCATCACTGAATTGATGAAATATCTGGAATCTCAAGGACAATCTGACTGCATGAATTACTTGACTTTGAAGCTCCAAGACCTCTCCGCACCAGAAATTGACCATATTTTGGGTTTAACTAGCCGTCAGCGTGATTATTTGCAACAACGCTTTAAATATCACGTAGAAAAGTTTGCTAAACAACACCAATGGCAATTAGTCCATCAATGGCTGGGTGCAGGTTTAGAGCATAAGCTGGGTTTATCTTCTCAACAATGGGATACATTTTGGCAGCAACTAACAGAACAGCAACGGGAAATCTATAATTTGAAAACCGAACTTCAAGGAGATCAGGCGATCGCTAAAACTGTCCAATGTACCCCCAAGCAACTCCAAAAACGTTGGACACAAATGCTAGAACTAGCATGGTCTATCCGCAATGGTCACGCTGAAGTTAAAACCAGCTAAGTCTTTTTATCTCCTGTAGGGTGCGTCAGACCCGATAATTTAACACACAACAGATTTTTTCTCTCTGACGCACCACACTAAGTAGGGCTTGCTGAAAAAGTCCTTTCGTTAGGGCTAGGAGTCAGGAGTCAGGAGTCAGGAGGAAGAATAAGAAGAAGAGAAGAATATAGTTGAAGCACGCTACGCTATCAGCAAGCCCTAAGTAGTCGGACAAAATTAAATTCATTTGTTGAGAGAGGGAACAGGAAAACCAGTTGTGTAATTAATTCTGTCTCATTACTTATACTTTCCAAACAACCCTAAACTCTGTTAGTGAACTCCACAAAAAAGATGATCCAATTGGTGAAAGTAGTTCCTACCCCCTACCCTCATAAATAGGGGATATTTTTTTATTTGGAAGTCTCTTATGTGAACTTACTAATACTTCACCAATTTTTCCCCGGTTTTTACCATTGGAGTTAATTGACCTAGCTGCCGAAATATCATATATGTAAAAATCATGATAAAGATTACGAATAAAAGAGCAATCTGAATTACACAGCATCACTTTTACACCTCTTGCCACTAACTTTTCAAATACATCTTTTAATTTAATTTGCTGACTTTCATCAAAACAATAACGACTATATGCCGTAAAATAGCTAGTCGTACTTACAGGATAATAAGGAGGATCAAAAAAGACAAAATCATTATCACTGGTTGCATAATCTAAAACTTGGGTAAAATCTGCCTGTGCAATTTTCACCCCAGACAATGCCTTCGATGCCATTCGCAACACATCTTCTTGACAAATACCCGGATTTTTATATCTACCTAAAGGCACATTAAATTTGCCTTGAGAATTGACACGATAAAGACCATTAAAACAAGTTTTATTCAAATAAATAAAACGAGCAGATTGTTCTAAAATAGAACCTCCACTATATCCCCTAATATCATAATAATATTCTTTAGTATGTCGTTCTTGATGGTTTTTTAATAAAATAATTAATTCTTCAACATGATCTCTAACACAACAATAAGTATTAATTAATTCAGCATTAATATCATTTAGCACCGCCCTTTGTGGTTGCAAATGAAAAAAAACAGCCCCTCCCCCCAAGAATGGCTCATAGTAAGTTTCGTAATGATCAGGAAAATATCCTTGGTATTGTTGAATTAACCTACCTTTACCCCCTGCCCACTTCAAAAACGGACGTGGACAAGTTTCTTTGAGGATTTGACTAACCATTTATTTATAATTTAACTAATACATTAATCTTATCTGTTCCCTGTTCCCTGTTCCCTTGTTTTGTAACCAACGAATTATATTTTGTCTGAATAGAGCAAATTTTTGGCTATATAGATTACAATTGAGCTAAACAAGCACCTAAAACAAACTACAGTTTACAATAAGGCAGTCTAAATTCCCATGTTTGATGGATTTTGGGATAACGTGTTTCGTTACCCCCGCTATTTTATCACTTTTCTGTTAGGGATTATAGTGAACGCATTTGCACCACTACAGCCCCTATTGAAGCGCCCTATCACCCTAATTGCCATTGTGGGTCTATTTGGAGGGATTCTGGCTTTTATGGCCTTTACCCTCCGGGCAATGCTGGGATTGAGTACAATCTAAATCAGTGTCAGAAATCTAGTTCCCTTCCCTTCACCAAAGGATAGTTAGGGAGGAGTAAAACTCAGAGTCGTCAACTACTTCCGACCTGTGTGTACACCGTAGCCCCTGGATTCTGAACTCCTTTTATTTAATCGTATAATCTCCGTGAGAAGGCTGAATTGCTATGGCTAAAGATCGCCGTGTTTCCCGTGTTGCTGAATTAATTAAACGGGAAGTTAGCCAAATGCTACTTAATGGCATTAAGGATGACCGTGTAGGTACAGGTATGGTAAGTGTCACCGATGTAGACGTTTCCGGTGATCTGCAACACGCTAAAATCTTCGTCAGTATTTATGGAACGGAGGAGGCCAAAGCAGAAACAATGGCAGGTTTAAAGTCAGCGACGGGTTACGTCCGCAGTGAACTGGGGGCGCGGGTGAGGTTACGTCGCACACCAGAAGTGGTGTTTATTGAAGACCTTTCTTTAGAACGCGGTACTAAGGTACTGACTTTATTAAACCAACTCAAGCAGGAACGTCCACCAGATGATCTCGATGATCAAGGATTTTCTCAGGAATAAACTGATAACTGAAGGTCAAACGGTCTTTTCTTCACAAAATCACCTGTTCTAAAATTCCCCCCGGTCTAATGACACGGGGTTTTCAGTATTTGTTGGCAAAATATTAGATTTCTTGCAAAAGTCGTGATTTTCAAATTTTTCTCTGCGCCTCTGCGCCTCTGCGTGAGCTTTTCAAGAATATTTTTGGCGACACCAAAGTATTTTATTGATTCTCGGTTGAGTGACATCACACTCCTTCTTCCCTCCGTTGATTGACAGTAATTTGGTTAAAAAAATGTTAACCCTTGGCAAACTATCAAAGTTATTAGTGTAATTTAGCTTTTGTAGTTTGCTGGGTTTTAGTCCCCAATCCTCAGACCCCCAATCCCCACTCCCTTTCAGTGATGTAAATAAAGTTCACATTTCTGGCATGATTAATGTAAAGTAGAGTGGTGAGTAATGTCATGTTTTATTGACAAACTTAACATTTCTTTAGATAATTTATATGTGTATAGCGTCAAAATGTAAATAGTTCCGTATAGCAAACTACAAAACCTAGCCACAGGTCTAAATTATCGCCATGCTTGTTTCTAACGAAGGTTGGGAACACTATCTAAATGTAAATTTGTGAGTAAAAACCATGAGTGTGAATACGGTGCCTTCTATCAATTACTATTCTCTAAACGTGATCCAGGACGAAGCGCGTCAACTGGTGCAGAAGGGAGTGGTCAGCCGTCAACAACCAATATATACACTTTGCCAATATATTCCAGCGAGAGAGTGGGTTTGTGTAGAATGTGAATTAGAGAAGTGTGATTTTTTGTTGCGCGATCGCATTGGTGATTTGATTGGTCGTGAAGAATGGGACAATGACTAATCTATTGTTGTTTTCTAGCTTTGGATTTGGAGTCTATTTGTCGATGTGCGAATATCGCCACAGATAATTAAACCCCAACCCTGAACTAGAATCTGTAGCCAGATCCAAAATTTTAAAATTCCCAGGAAAACATCAGCGTTAGAATGTAATTTATAGAACTTTTCTAGTGAGTGATATCTAGGATGGACTACGCCTAGTATCCTTGGTTCATAAAAATACCCATTGATTTAATATATACTTGTCCAGAAACAGGAGATTCGGACAAGTATATTTTTGTAGGGGTTTTTAGACTTCTATCCGACTTGTTCTAAATACTGGTTAATATCCTCAATTACGCGAGTCAGTTCAGCTTCTGTTGTTAAGCGAATGTTGACAGTGCGGATGGTGAGTAGAACTTTAGCTGCAAAGGGAGTAGGCCAGATATTGGGATTGCAAAAAAGTTCTAGCAATACCTCTCCGGTATGCCGATAATCTAAGGGAGGTTGGGGAGTAAGTTTGCCACTTCCCGGAGTGGGTTTAGCAGCAACGGTTTTTAGACTTGTCATTAATTCGTTGATTGCGGCTTTTAATTGTTCCGCTGCTTGGGGAGAAAAACTAAAGGAGACAGAACCTTCAATTAGGTTCAGCGTCATTGGGGTAGAAGACATGAGTTTATTTATTAAAACTGCTTGGCAATTACTTAATATTACTGCTAGGGGGCAGGGGGCAGAATGGAAGGTCTTTTGATATTGAGCTTATTCCTTCCACCTAATTCACCTTTTTAACCTTGAAAGTCTTGATATATCTAAGTTTTAAGTTTATTTATTCCATATCATTAAACGTGTCTTTGAGAACAGAACGGGCTGCTAAATGATTGCGGGTGGAAGTTAAAATTTCCGCTTCCCGTTCTAAACGCAGTAGAGTATTCTGTACCTCTAGTAATGCTTGTTGCTCTGGTGCAACACCATAAAGATTACTGGCAATCCAATAAGATAGTTCTCTTGGTAATTCTGGTAGATCTTCTGGTAGTTCAATATTTTGCTCAGTTAATTTACCTGAAAGACGAACTACATCTCTGAGAAGTTGTTCTACTTCCGAAGCTAAAGGACGCAAATCTTTAGTTGGGGGTTCATCTTCAATCCACTCCACCAAACCAACACGATAAGGCTTCTCGCGCACATATTCCAAAACCCGAAATCTTTGCTGTCCCAGAGTTAATATCTTCATCCGATCATCTGGTAATCGCTGGTAATGAATAATTTCTGCACAGCAACCTACGTTAGCGATCGCACCTCTGACTGGATCAACCATTAATACTCCAAATCGGCGATCGCTCTCTAAAATAGTATTCATCATGATTCGATAGCGAAATTCAAACACATGGAGGGGTAATGGTCTAGTAGGAAACAGAACCATTTCGGGTAAAGGAAACAGAGGTAGTTCACGGACTGCGATTTTAGAAGAAGATGTCATTGTCAACTTGGTATAAATTTAAGGCTTAGAATTTTAAAAGCTGTTAGGAGTCAGAAGGCAAGAGGCAGGAGGCAGAGGGCAGAAGGCAGGAGGGAAAGCCTTATCCTGTAGATTTTTAAGTTTCAATTTGTATCTCATTCAACTGCATACCGCTATATCTTTACTTTAACATTTGTTTTGTAGCTAATAAAAAGCCCCGCAGAAATTTATCTCAGGGCTAAAAAAATATTTATACTGAATCAGCACTCAAAGCTTGATCAGGATTTACAGGATTAAAGGATAAACAGGATTAATTTCAAAAGAGGGAACAGAGAACAGAATTATTGCTCCCCCTCCTGCCTCCTGCCTCCTCACTCCTGCCTCCTGACTCCTATTTTAAAAATTACAATTTGACTTCAATATCTACACCAGATGGCAAATCTAACTTCATCAGCGCATCAATAGTTTTAGAAGAGGGCTGGTAAATGTCAATAATTCGACGATGGGTACGGGTTTCAAAGTGTTCGCGGGAATCTTTATCTACGTGGGGCGATCGCAGTACACAGTAGATTTTGCGTTTTGTGGGTAAAGGAATAGGTCCAATAGCTGTAGCGTTAGTGCGGTTAGCTGTATCTACAATCTTCTCGCAAGATGTATCCAATAAACGACGGTCAAAAGCCTGTAAGCGAATTCTAATTTTTTGCTGCTGTAGAGTTGCCATCTTTAGTTTTCCAGGTTCGGGTTAATTTTAAATTTTAGATCTTAGATTTTGGATTTTAGAATTAATCCACCAATCCAAAGTCTAAAATCTTAACTGTTTTGAGAGATGCCAAAGGAGCAGAGATCTATTATTTTATCCCTACTCCCTTGTAATCAGAGCCAAAAGGTGAATGTTATTTCAGAATTTTAGATACAACACCAGCACCAATGGTGCGACCACCTTCACGAATCGCAAACCGCATACCTTGCTCGATCGCGATCGCGTTAATCAATTCTACGGTCATTTTAATCCGGTCTCCGGGCATGACCATTTCTGCTTCCCCACCTTCATCAGTGGTAAAGGTTTTGATTGTACCAGTTACATCTGTTGTCCGCACATAAAACTGAGGACGATAGCCAGAGAAAAATGGTGTTTTCCGACCACCTTCTTTTTCTGTTAAGACGTAAACTTCACCTTCAAATTGAGTGTGAGGTTTAATAGAACCAGGTTTAGCAATTACCATGCCTCGTTCAATATCGGCCTTTTGGATACCACGAAGCAGTACACCGGCGTTATCCCCAGCCATACCTTGATCAAGACTCTTCTTGAACATCTCGATCCCAGTCACCGTGGTGGCGCGGGTATCTCTGATCCCTACCAATTCCACGTTATCGCCAACCTTAACTATACCCCGTTCAATCCGACCGGTGGCAACTGTACCACGACCTGTAATCGAGAATACGTCTTCTACAGCCATCAAGAAGGGCTGATCAACAGCACGCTCAGGGGTAGGGATATAACTATCTACAGCATCCATCAAGGCGTAGATTTTGTCTACCCAAGGATTTTCACCACGTTGGGTTTTGGGATTCTTGGTCATTGCTTCCAAGGCTTGCAGACCAGAACCTGTGATGATGGGGATATCGTCACCAGGGAAATCGTAGCTAGAAAGCAATTCCCGCAGTTCCAATTCCACCAATTCCAGTAGTTCTGGGTCGTCCATCAAGTCTTCTTTGTTCAAAAAGACCACCAAACTGGGAACACCCACCTGTTTTGCCAACAGAATGTGTTCACGGGTTTGGGGCATGGGTCCATCGGTAGCCGCAACTACGAGGATACCTCCATCCATTTGGGCAGCGCCAGTGATCATGTTTTTCACATAGTCGGCGTGTCCAGGACAGTCTACGTGAGCATAGTGCCGATCAGCGGTTTCATACTCAACGTGAGCAGTATTAATTGTAATACCCCGTGCTTTTTCTTCTGGTGCATTATCAATTTGATCATAACCTTTAGCCACAGCTTGACCCATAGCTGCTAAGGTCATGGTAATAGCTGCTGTTAAAGTGGTTTTGCCGTGGTCAACGTGACCAACAGTACCGATATTTATGTGCGGTTTATTTCTTTCAAACTTTGCGCGTGCCATGAATACTCGTTTCCTTTTTTAATTAAGCGTTCCCTTTGCTTTTAGCGATGATACCTTCAGCTACGCTGCGAGGCACCTCTTCGTAGTGGCTGAATTCCATCGTGAAGATACCACGGCCTTGGGTCTTAGACCGGATATCAGTGGCGTAGCCAAACATGGTTGCTAGTGGCACTTTTGATACTACTTTAGCAAGTCCCTGTTCGGTGCTTTGGTTTTCAATCTGTCCCCGACGGGAGATCAAATCACCAATGACGTTCCCAATATAGTCTTCGGGAACTTCTACTTCAACTTTCATCATAGGCTCTAACAGGACTGGAGAAGCTTTTGTTGCTGCTTCTTTCATTGCCATTGAGCCGGCAATCTTGAAAGCCATTTCCGAAGAGTCTACATCGTGGTAAGAGCCATGTATCAATGTTGCTTTAACATCAATTAATGGATATCCAGCTAAAATACCGGATTCACAAAATTCTTTCATTCCCTGCTCTGCTGGTCCAACGTACTCTTTTGGTACTGTACCACCGACAATTTTGGAAACAAATTCAAATCCTGTTCCTGGTTCACCTGGCTCTAAATTGATCACAACGTGACCATATTGACCTTTACCACCACTTTGACGGATGAATTTACCTTCGATTTTTTCTACGGCTTTACGGATTGTTTCGCGGTAAGCTACTTGCGGCGCGCCGACGTTGGCTTCCACTTTAAATTCCCGCATCATCCGGTCTACTAGAATTTCTAGGTGCAGTTCCCCCATCCCAGCAATGACGGTTTGGTTGGTTTCGGGATCAACTCGGACGCGGAAGGTAGGATCTTCTTCTGAGAGGGATTGTAAGGCCTTGGATAATTTATCCATGTCGTTCTTGGTTTTGGGTTCAACCGCTACCGAGATTACAGGCTCAGGGATGAATAGGGATTCCAGAATGACTGGTGATCCGTCATCACATAAAGTATCCCCTGTTAAGGTGTCTTTTAATCCTAGTGCTGCTCCTAGATCGCCAGCCCGTAGTTCATCCACGTCTTGTCTGTCATCGGCTTTCATTAGCACGAGGCGAGAAATCCGTTCTTTCTTGTTTTTTGTGGCGTTGAGGACGTAGCTGCCTTTTTTCAACACTCCAGAATAAACACGAACGAAGGTGAGGCGACCATAAGGGTCTGCCATGATTTTAAATGCCAGGGCAGATAGGGGTTCTTCGTCATCTGCTCGACGCTCGACGGTTTCACCGTTGGGGAGTAAGCCTTGAATTGGTGGTACTTCTGTCGGTGCTGGTAAGTAATCTACGACTGCATCCAGCATCAATTGTACGCCTTTGTTTTTGAAGGCTGAACCGCAAAGAACAGGGACTATTGTGCCGGCGGTTGTTCCTTTACGCAATGCAGTCCGAATTTCGGCTTCTGTTAGTTCTTCTCCCTCGAAGTACTTGTTCATCAGTACGTCGTCGGTTTCTGAGACTGCTTCTACCAGTTTGGTGTGGTATTCTGCTGCCTGTTCTTGCAATTCGGCGGGGATGTCTGTTTCCTCGATGTCTGTCCCTTGGTCGTTGTTGTAGATGTAAGCACGCATCCGCACCAGGTCAATAATTCCCAGGAAGTCTGTTTCGCTACCGATTGGCAGTTGAATGGCGATCGCATTTGCTCTTAAGCGATCGCGCATTTGCTCGTGTACTTTAAAGAAGTTCGCACCAGTGCGATCCATCTTGTTAACGAAAGCAATCCGGGGGACTTTATAACGGTCTGCTTGCCGCCATACTGTCTCTGATTGGGGTTGTACACCGCCTACAGAGCAAAATACAGCTATTACACCATCTAACACGCGCATGGAACGTTCTACTTCTATTGTGAAGTCAACGTGACCCGGAGTATCGATAATGTTTATTTGATGATCATTCCAACTGGTGCTAATAGCAGCGGCAGTAATGGTAATTCCCCGCTCCCGCTCCTGTTCCATCCAGTCTGTTACGGCTGTTCCTTCGTGAACTTCGCCAATTTTATGAATTATCCCAGAGTAAAACAATATTCTCTCTGTTGTTGTTGTTTTACCCGCATCTATATGGGCCGCAATGCCTATATTGCGTACTTTCTCTAGCGGGTGTGTACGTACCACAGTTACCTCCTATAGTTTTTGCCTCATGGTATCTTGTATATTACTGCTATATAAATTCTAGACAAGTCCAGACATTTATTTCTTACTTCAACGGGAGCATGGGAGCAGTTATCCCTCGGTAAGCTTACACGCTTTAGCCAAACGCGATAAGTTGGTTACTGGATTTGAGTTCCTATCTATCTCAAAACCGCAGTTTTGACTACTGTAAACCCTTTGGGTTCAAGAAAGGTTTTTTATGTTTACAGTTAGAACAGGCCTATAACTCTACAATTATACCGTTATACCCTTTTCTATGGTCGATATACGGTTGATGGGCTTAGTAACGGTAGTGTGCAAATGCTTTGTTTGCTTCTGCCATCCGATGGGTTTCTTCCCGCTTACGAATAGCACTTCCGGTTTCGTTGGCAGCATCCATTAATTCGTTTGCCAACCGACTGGCCATGGTACGTCCTGGTCTAGACCGGGAATATTGTACTAGCCAACGCAGCGCTAGGGTTGTACCACGATCTGAACGTACTTCCATTGGTACTTGGTAGGTTGCTCCACCCACTCGTCTAGCTTTTACTTCTACTAAAGGCGTTGCATTCCGCACTGCTTTTTCAAAGGTTTCTAAGGGACTACCACCGGTGCGTTCTTCAATAGTTTTTAAGGCATCATAAACTATCCGGGAGGCCAGGGATTTTTTTCCATGACGCATGATCCGCCGAACCATCATGCTGACAAGGCGACTGTTATATACTGAGTCAGGCGGGACTGCACGCCTTTGACTAACACCACGACGAGACATACTTCATCCTTAATTGGCTATTTGACAACGAAATTATATGCTATCAGAACATAGGAAGGTAAAAGCGGTCTGGATTGCCGCTTAATTTTCCTTGTTTTTTTGTTTTTTTAACTACTATCTACACACAAGACTACAACATCAATAAAATTAAATTTTGAGATTAAAGTGCTGCTGGTGGTGATAGTGTTTCCTTTAAACTTTCCTGTGCTTGCTCGCTTAGTACAGGTTTTTGATTCTGTGTTGTTCGCGCTTTGGGGACGGGACGATTAATCGTTTTTGAGGCAATTAATCGCCTAGTTCCTATTTTTTCGCTTCTTTCGGGCGTTTAGTTCCATATTTGGAACGTCCTTGTTTCCGGTCTTTTACTCCGGCTGTATCTAAGGTGCCACGGATGATGTGGTATCTTACGCCTGGTAAGTCTTTTACCCGACCACCACGAATCATCACAACAGAATGTTCTTGCAAGTTATGACCAATACCTGGGATGTAAGCTGTGACTTCAAATCCCGAAGTAAGTCTTACCCTTGCTACCTTACGGAGGGCAGAGTTGGGTTTTTTTGGTGTGGTTGTGTATACTCTGGTACAAACGCCCCGACGTTGAGGGCATTGTTTCAGAGCAGGGGACTTGGTTTTCTGACGCGCTTGTTCGCGTTCAGTGCGGATTAGCTGCTGTATTGTTGGCATGAGTTACAGCGCGTGAAGCTGCCTATTGTGTCTAAAGTTTTTACAAATCCTAATTATAGCCTTTTTTATTATTTTCTGTCAATTGTTAATTTTGAGGAACTGGGGATTGGGGACACTATGGCTTACGCTACGCTATCGACTTCGCTCAGTGCTAGTTGGGGATTGGGGGTTATTGAAATACTATTCTCTATCCAAGATTGCCTGTTACCTATCATCCATTGAGAAAGAATTACCGCAACTACAGGTAGCGATCGCTTTTGGGTTATTGAAGCGGAAACCGCCTCCCATCAGATCCTCTGAATAATCTAATGTTAACCCACTGACATAATTTAGGGTTTGGGGATCAATGATTACGGAAATACCATTCACTTCAAAAACCTGATCTTCAACTTTTGTGGCTTGATCAAAGGAAATATCATAAAACCAACCAACACAACCACCAGCTTTTACTTGTAAGCGAAACAATACGTTTGGTTGCTGCTTAGATTTTAACCGTTCGATCTCATTGGTAGCTGCTGGACTTAAATGAATCATTGAATTAATTGGTGATTGGTGATT
>NZ_JAYGHC010000039.1:0-7475 GCF_034932285.1 Cronbergia sp. UHCC 0137 | reverse complement strand
CTTCCCCTGCTTCCCCTGCCCTCTGCCCCCTGCCCCCTGCCCCCATCTAATCCTTACTTTTCCGTGCGGGCATAATCATCTTGGTAACGGATAATGTCATCTTCTCCCAAATATTCGCCATTTTGCACTTCAATTAACACTAAGGGAATCACTCCAGGATTTTCTAAGCGGTGAAGGGTGCATTGGGGTACATAGGTTGACTGATTGTTACTGAGCAAAATTTCGCGATCGCCACATACTACCTTAGCTGTTCCTGAAACAACTATCCAGTGTTCACTGCGGTGGTGGTGCATTTGTAAGCTGAGGCGGTGTCCTGGCTTGACTTCAATGCGCTTAATTTTATATCCGCGAGCTTCTTCTAAAACTGTAAACGAACCCCAAGGACGTAACTCTGTTGCAGCAATGTTTCTACCAGTGATAGCCCCATTGAGGGACAAAATGTTGGTTTCTGTGGTTTCTGAAATTTGAGCCATGATTACCTCATTTGGAGACATAACAAATCCGTCATTCCTCGTTAACAATTGATAGAAAAATTTGGCTTGTTTTTACAGCCGGTTAATCCTACCTTGTTAAAGATAGCAAAATCAAACTTTAGAGGTTAAACTATTATCCTAAAGTTTATACTAATTCTTTATTCAGGTAAATCTTTGATGAAGAAAGAATTTAAACGTCAGAACAAAATTTTTCCATCCAGATTTTTTGATTTAATTTAGATAATTGAAAACTGGACATATTTAGGGGAAGATTTGACGACTGTTCCCTGTTGCCTTCTCTAGGGGTTTGGTGAGTTACTGTAAGTTCAAAAATTTATCTAAGGCTGAGACTAAACTAGGTGGCCAGCGACGAATATTTTTTACCCAGTTTATATCTTTGTAACGGATATCAAGTCCATAGGCTGCTACCCAGTTGCTTTCTGCTTCACCTTTCTGTCCTCCTACCCAGTAAGCGGCGGTTAAAGCAGCACGTACATCGGCAAACTGGGGATATTTGCGGATGATGTTTCGCAGTTCGCGGATTGCTGTGTCTATTTGGCCATTTTCATAGAGGGCAACGGCATAATTAGCTCTAGCAAAGGCAAAATTAGGAGCGATTTCTGTGGCTTTTTGATAATCTGCGATCGCTATTTCCCATTTCCCCAATCCGGCCTCAGCGTTACCGCGATTGTTATAGGCCATTGCATCTTGAGGATCTAATGCTAAAACATGATTATAATCGGCGATCGCTTCTTCCCATCTCCCCAATCCTTCTAAGGCTGTACCCCGATTTAAATAAGGATCGGTAACATTGGGTGCAAGTTCTACAGCTTTGTTGTAGTCTGTTAATGCTGCTGCTAAATTATTTTGACTAACGCGAGAATTGCCTCGATTACTCCATGCTCCCGCATTGGTAGGAAATTTTTCAATAATCTCGGTCCAATAACTTTCAGCGGTGACAAAATCACCTTTATTCGTTGCTGCAAATGCTTTAGTAGCTAAATCATCCCCCACTTGTAACTCTTCTGGGGTGATACTTGGTGTTTGTGCAAATGCAGGTGCAGTCCAACCGAACACCAGGAATATACTCAGAAAAATACCAATTAATTTAATCATTTAACTTTTAGGTTGGTGAGTATGTCAAAGTAATGATAACTGCTCATTAGGTGGCTTAAAACCCATGTGTTGATAGGCTGCTTTAGTGGCAATTCTACCCCTTGGTGTCCGGCTTAAATAACCCATTTGCATTAAATATGGTTCATAAACTTCTTCAATGGTTTGGGTATCTTCTCCAGTGGTAGCAGCGATGGTTTCTAAACCGACTGGACCACCATTAAAGTTTTCGATAATCACACTTAACATTTTCCGATCTGTCCAATCTAAACCGCAAGGATCGACTTGGAATAGTTGCAATGCTTCTGCTGCGACAATTTCGGTAATTTCTGTAAAGGATTTCACCTCTGCATAATCACGAACACGTTTGAGTAATCTGTTAGCGATTCTCGGTGTTCCCCGTGAACGTTTGGCTATTTCCGTAGCCCCATTTGAGTTAACTGGGGTTTCCAATAATTCAGCAGTGCGAAGAACAATTTGAGTTAGTTCCTCAACTTCGTAAAAGCGCAGTTTTTGAATTAAACCAAAGCGATCGCGCAAAGGCGAAGTCAAGGCACCGACGCGGGTTGTTGCCCCTACCAAGGTAAACTTAGATAAAGGTATACTCCTAATTCTAGCGCTCGAACCCTTACCCACAGTAATATCTAAACGATAATCTTCCATCGCTGGATACAGGATTTCTTCTGTCATCCGCGATAGACGATGAATTTCATCTATAAACAGTACATCTCCAGCTTTGAGATTTACCAATAACCCGACTATATCCCTTGGTCTTTCTAAAGCCGGTGCGCTAGTTATTTTATAATTTACACCCATTTCTGATGCTAAAATCATTGCCATTGTTGTTTTCCCTAAACCTGGGGGTCCATACAACAGCAAATGATCCAACACTTCATTTCTAGACTTGGCTGCTTTAATTGCTATATCTAAAACGTCCTTTAAATCCTTTTGTCCTATGTAATCAGCAAATCGCTGGGGACGAATACTCTCTTCTGGTTTACCTTGTTCATTAATAGCGGCTTCAGACTGCAACAGATTTTCTGCGGGGGGTACTTTTGCTGACTCCCTCTGCTGTTTTGGTTCTCTGTTGGGTTCTTGTCCACTTTTTTTCGAGGAGATAATCGCCATAATTTTCAGGAATCCAGAAGTTCAAAAATAGGGGTTTAGCACCGCTAAAGCGTTACAGCAGTTAATACTCATCACCAGTATAGGATATTTGAGGCCAAATATTACTTATAAAACTAAATCATTCAAGAGCCAGGAGGAAGCCACATTTTAAAACGTGGAATTGAAGCTTTGTATACTTGTCAAGTATATCAAGACCCATAGCGCAAGATAAAATTCCTCTTTTAAACAGGGCTTTAGACCCAGAACTAAAGTTTTAATTCATACTTCTTCCCCCCTGCCTCCCCTCTGACAGGTGTAGGTTTTTAATATTATCTGTGAAGGCAGGACTTGGAAGACAAGGAGGTATTGTAGACAAGGAAGATTTTATACAAAAAATGGTCTGTTGAGCTTCAGTTTTTGTGACCAATCGTACATTCTTTGTACAGTTTTTCTCCCTTGTCGCCTTGTCTACCTTGTCCCCCAAGTCTTGCCCTTACGACAATGTAAAATACCTACCCTTGTGAGGGAAGCAGGGGGGAATAAATTTTTTATTACCCATTACCCATAAAAAAATCCCCCCAACCTTCCCACAATTTGATACCCTAGCTTAAACAGATTTGAGAAAAGTGAAAGCGTGGAAATTCAACTTGGGCGGGGAAAAATAGCTCGTAGAGCTTATGGAATTGATGAAATAGCTCTAGTCCCTGGTAACAGAACACTAGATCCGAGTTTAGCAGATACTAAGCTAAAAATTGGCAATATTGAGCGAGAAATCCCCATAATTGCCAGTGCCATGGATGGAGTTGTGGATGTAAATATGGCTGTTCGGTTGTCCCAGTTAGGAGCATTAGGCGTTCTTAACTTAGAGGGCATCCAAACTCGCTATGATGATCCAGAACCGATATTAGAGCGGATTGCGTCTGTAGGAAAAGATGAATTTGTTGCTTTGATGCAAGAACTTTATGCTGAACCAATAAAGCCGGAATTAATTGAAAAACGTATTCAGGAAATTAAACAACAAGGCGGTATTGCGGCTGTGAGTGCTACTCCTGCCAGCGCAGCTAAATATGGTGCAGCAGTGGCAAAAGCTGGGGCAGATTTATTTTTTATCCAAGCTACGGTGGTATCAACAGACCATCTTGCCCCAGAGTCTATGATCCCACTAGATTTAGCGGAATTTTGCCGTTCTATGCCCATCCCTGTGGCGCTGGGAAATTGTGTTACCTATGAAGTGACCTTAAACTTGATCAAAGCGGGTGCGGCGGCGGTAATGGTGGGAATTGGACCTGGTGCTGCTTGTACTTCCCGTGGGGTTTTGGGCGTGGGTGTTCCTCAAGCAACAGCGATCGCTGATTGTGCCGCAGCAAGAGATGATTATTATCAGGAAACTGGTAAATATGTCCCTGTCATTGCTGATGGTGGTTTAATCACAGGTGGCGATATTTGCAAATGTATCGCTTGCGGTGCTGATGGAGTGATGATTGGTTCTCCCTTTGCTAGAGCCGCAGAAGCCCCAGGAAGGGGTTATCATTGGGGTATGGCTACTCCCAGTCCATTATTGCCCCGTGGGACTCGTATTCGCGTTGGTACAACCGGTACTCTAGCGCAAATCCTCACAGGACCCGCCGGACTAGATGATGGCACTCATAATCTTCTAGGAGCCTTAAAAACTAGCATGGGTACCTTAGGAGCCAAAAACATTAAAGAAATGCAGCAAGTTGAAGTAGTTATCGCTCCTTCCCTGTTAACTGAAGGTAAAGTCTACCAAAAAGCCCAACAGCTAGGAATGGGTAAATAGGGGGACTGGCCATATCTGGATAAAGATTAGATTAATCTTCTCCTGCCCCAAAAAATTTTTCCACCTTCTTAAACAATTGCTGGAAAAATCATATATGTCGCCTACAATAGGAATAGCGGAGACGCATGTTTCCGTTCACTCCTCACACCACACTCCGCCCGGACTACTGTTCGGGCGGTTCCTTATGTTTATGTATACTAAACACGGCTTAATTATTTGATTCTGTGGGTAGGGGTTTAGCACTGCTCATACGTGTCAACTTAAGCCCCGGCGACTGGAAGTCGCGGCTACACAAACAAAGTCCGCCTGCGCGGACTCAGAAAAAATCGAGGATCTGAAACCCACGGAGGTGGGTTTTGCCTGTGTAGATGCGGTTTTTAACCGCCGATTTAATCTTAAGTTGACACCAATGAGCATTGCTAAACCCCTACAAATCTGGGTTTGTCGTAATTTTGTAAAAGTCCATGTCCCAACCGTTTTTAGTATAAGTAGATGAACAGAAAAAATTAAAGGTATGTGAAGAAAAGTAAAATCGCCCAAAACTCTCTTCCTGTTCCCTGTTCCCTGTTCCCTGTTCCCTTGCCCCAACGACAATTACGCCCACCTACTTAATATATAAGTTCTTTGCAAATGTACATCCTTCACTTCCAAGCTGATGTTTTTGCTATGGTAGAATTTTCACGAAACTCACCAAATATAATAGGTAAAGGTTTTTAGGAATGTCAGCAGCCGCAAATGTTACAGATTCTACTTTTAAGCAAGAAGTCCTCGATAGCAGTATTCCTGTATTAGTTGACTTTTGGGCTCCCTGGTGTGGCCCATGTCGCATGGTAGCACCTGTTGTTGAAGAAATTGCAACTCAGTATGACGGACAAATCAAAGTTGTGAAGGTCAATACAGACGAGAATCCTCAGATTGCTAGTCAGTACGGCATTCGCAGCATTCCCACCCTGATGATTTTTAAGGATGGGCAAAAGGTGGATATGGTCGTTGGGGCAGTGCCTAAAACTACATTAGCTAACACCTTAGAAAAGTATCTTTGAACCTCAACTGGATATACAATTCTGTCGAGTTGTCTATTTGCTCTAATTTTGAAGTGAATATTTGTAAATTAGTTCCAGAGGCGTAAATTCTGCGTCTCTAAAAAACTACTTTCCAAAACATATAGACAATTAAAGGGCTACTAGGGAAGTATCTCTTAGTTGAGATACGTCCGCTTTTTTTCCTGGCAATTGCACCAAAAAGATCATCACGGGGTTTTGTCCAGGAAGTAAATTACCCATACCTTCTGGACAAACTAGACAAAAGCTAGATCAAAGCTAAATCACGGTTCATAACAAAACTCCTCAAGAGTTGAGTCTTGTTGTACCAAGATATTCTATAAATTACACACAAAATTTAGATGACATCATCAGCATCATTTGATATACTGGATTCTCTCCAAAGGGATATCGCTGAATTAATAGATCGCTTACCGACTTTAAAACATCGGCAGTTTATCCAGCAAGCACTTGCCACTATAGTACGTTTAGCTGATAGTGAAATTGAGCGTCTCGATTGGAAGATATTATCTGCTTCTTTAGCAGATATGGAACGTGGGTTTGAGCTTTTTTATAATTACCGACACGTCCGCAAAGTAACTATATTTGGCTCGGCTCGTCTAGCACCAGAAACCCCAGAATACCAAATGGCAGTTCGTTTTGCTCATGCTATTTCTCAATTGGGTTTTATGGTGATGACTGGTGGTGGTGGTGGAATTATGCAAGCAGGTAACGAAGGTGCGGGGAAAGAACATTCTTTTGGTTTAAATATTCAGTTACCTTTTGAGCAAGAGGCTAATCCGTTTATTGACGGTGATCCAAAACTGATTCACTTTAAGTATTTCTTTACCCGCAAGTTATTTCTGTTAAAAGAAAGTGATGCAGTGGCTTTGTTTCCTGGGGGTTTTGGGACTCAAGACGAGGCTTTTGAATGTATGACTTTAAGCCAAACGGGTAAATTTGGACCTGTTCCTCTGGTTTTAATTGATCATCCCGGTGGGGATTATTGGCTTTCTTGGAGTAAATATATAGACCAGCAATTGGTAAAAACAAATCTTGTTAGTCCAGAAGATCCTAGTCTTTACACGGTGACTGATAATTTGGAAGTTGCTTGTAATGCAATTACTCAGTTTTACCAAGTTTATCACTCTAGTCGTTATGTGGGTGAAAAGTTGGTGATTCGCTTGAGACAAAATTTGTCGGATAGGGAGATTGAGCAACTGAATACTGATTTTAGTGACATTCTGGTGAAAGGACGGATTGAGAAAAGTCAAGTATTAGTGCAAGAAGGACAAGATGAAACATCTGATTTACCCCGCCTTGTTTTGTACTTTAATCAAAAGGATTTGGGGCGTTTATATCAAATGATTGCGGTAATTAATCAAATGGGTGTTCCGTCTCCAGAGGAAGCGGCACATCCAGAAAGGAAGTAAGATATATCTAATACTCAATAGAAAAATTGGATGATGCGATCGCTCGCTACAAATCAAGTATAGCAGAAGTTGGTGGGTGAGGCGATCGCTAACAAGGTAGTTGTCCAAAATTAAATTCATTCCTGGAGAGATAATTTTCATGATTGTAGCTACCCCTAAACGTTTTACAATCGCTGAATACCATCACCTGATAGAACTCAGCTTTTTAGGAGATAACGAACGCACAGAGTTGATCAAGGGTGAAATAATTGAAATGGCGGCAAAAGGTAAATCACACTCAACATTTAACAGACGATTAATCCGAGAATTAACACAATTAATAGGGAATATTGCTACTTTACAAAATCAAGATCCTATCCTTATAGCTCCCAATAGTGAGCCTGAACCAGATATAACTATTATCCGCAATCGTGCTGATGACTATCTAGGAAATCATCCCACACCATCGGATGTTTTATTGTTAATTGAAATTGCTGATTCTTCTTTAAAATATGACCAAGAAGTGAAATTG
>NZ_JAYGHC010000038.1:19545-49746 GCF_034932285.1 Cronbergia sp. UHCC 0137 | reverse complement strand
TTTTATGCAATTTATGAAGTCAAAAAAGCCAGTGTTGAGGTATATCATTTGGTAGATGGGAAGTATGAGAAAATGCCAGCCAATGAAAGAGGACATTATCCAATTCCCCAGATCGGTGTAGAGTTGGGGATTCAACAGGATACAGAAATACCTTGGTTGCGCTGGTGGAGTGCAGATGGTGAGATGTTGCTGTCTGGAAATGAGCGGGCTGATCAAGAAAAACAACGAGCAGATCAAGAACGTATTGCTAAAGAACAGGCTGAGGCGATCGCTCTTCAGGAACGACGAGAAAAAGAACAAGAACGACGAGAAAAAGAACAGGAACGACGAGAAAAAGAAAGACTAATGGCATATTTGCGATCGCAGGGCATAGATCCTGAGCAAATCCCGTAGGTGCTGGGGATGGGTGAAAAATAAATTGAAACCAGCAAAAGTATTGATGTCGCTGGTTTCTATCAAACTGACTCCTTTAGGGACGAGGTTGCCAGTGTAAGGTGGTGAAGCATCGAATACAAGTTATACCGAGGTCAATTAACTAAATTGCTCACCTGCATCTAAATTAAATAACATTTGCAGGGTTTGCATACAATTACGTCTAGCCTCCACATCTTGCTGCGATCGCAACTGCACCATCGGATCATGTAAAATTTTATTGACTATCCCTCTTGTTAAAGCTTCAATAACTTCTTGGTGCTTTTCGGCAAATTCTGAACCTAATCGAGATAAGGCTTTTTCTAATTCTTGTTCCCGAATTGCTTCCACTTTATTCCGTAAACAACTAATAGTAGAAACAGTTTCTAAACTACGCCACCAAACATCAAAAGCTTCTACTTCTTGATCTAATATTTTCTCGGCTTCTAAGGCCATTTTCCGGCGACTTTCGTGGTTTTGTGCCACTACAGCCTTCAAATCATCAACATTAAAAGCCTTTACATTTGCTAGGTCATTGACATCGGTATGAACGTTACGCGGTACAGAAATATCAAACAACATTAAAGGTTGATTAGGTTCTAAAACCATTTCTAACTTAGCACGATCAAGAATTGGTTCCGTGGCAGAAGTGCTGGTAAATACTATATCACTCTCTGCAATTACAGACATCATTTCTGATAGCAGATGGATTTGAATAGGGTATTCTGAGAACTGCTTGGCCAATTCTGCGGCTCTTTCCCGTGAGCGATTAACAATACTAATGGATTTTGCACCTTTAGAAACAAGATGTTGCACCAGTAACCGAGACATTTTACCAGCACCGAGAATAGCTACACGGCAACTAGATAAATTTTCTGCTTTCATCTGAGCTAATTCTACAGCCGCCGAACTGATGGAAACTGCCCCGGTGCCGATGCTGGTTTCGGTTCTCACCCGTTTTCCGGCTGTTAATGCTTGTTTAAATAACCGATTTTGAATGGTTTTTATCCCGTTGTATTGCTGTCCCAATTTGTGAGTATTTTTAACTTGAGCTAAGATTTGTCCTTCCCCAAGGACAAGACTATCTAACCCAGCAGATACCCGCATGATATGTGTTACCGCATCAGTATGTAGCAACATGAACAGGTGTTGTCGGAGAGAAACTACAGGTAATTTGCTATGTTCTGCCAGAAATTGAGTTACTTCTTGGAGTCCTTGGGTAATTTCAGAGCTAACGATATAAATTTCTAAACGGTTGCAAGTGCTAAGTACGGCTACCTCATCAATATGAGGATAACTGATCAGATTAGCGATCGCACTTTCTGTTTGCGGTTCAGGAATACTTAACTTTTCTCTAATTTCTACCGGGGCTGTTTTATGGCTTAACCCCACCACTGCAATATTCATTTCTTAAATAGGTAATTGGTAATTGGTAATTGGGAATAGGGGATACAATCCCTATTCCTTCATGACTAATCTCTGGGTTACAGTCCTTTCTAACTACTAGCGTAATTGCAGAGATTTAGGATTGTCTAACAAATGGATTGTATCGACAAAACGGGCTGTCTTAGATTGGCTAGAAATAACCAAGCTTTGAGTTCTCGCACCACCAGAGAAGAAACGAACACCTTCCATCAAAGTACCAGGAGTAATACCACAAGCAGCAAAGAGTACGGTGTTACCGGAGGCTAATTCACTAGCGTCATAAACCTTATCTGGGTCAGTGATGCCCATTTCATTTAGACGGGCGATATTACCTTCTCTGCTTTCGCCAATTAAACCTGTTTGAACTACGGCTGGATCGTAGATTAGTTGTCCTTGGAAATGTCCATCTAAGCAACGTAAAGCAGCGGCGGAAATTACTCCTTCTGGTGCAGCACCGATACCCATTAAGGCATGGATGTTAGTACCAGCAAAGGCGCAAGAGATAGCAGCAGATACGTCACCATCACTAATCAGTCTAACTCTAGCTCCGGCGGTGCGGATTTCTTGAATTAGGTCTTTGTGGCGGGGACGATCCATAACTACTACAACCAATTCTTCTACAGCGCGATTTAAGCACTCAGATAGGATTTTGAGGTTTTCTGAAGCAGATTTGTTAATATCAACATGACCTTTAGCGGGAGCGGGAGCAGCTAGTTTCCGCATATAGAAGTCAGGGGCAGCAAATAAACCACCTTTTTCGGAAATTGCTAAAACTGCCATTGAGCCATTTTGACCGTAAGCTACGAGGTTAGTACCTTCGCAAGGGTCAACAGCGATGTCAATTTCAACTAATTCATCGGGGTTGCAGTAGTTTTTAGCATCTGGTTGGGTACAGATTCCGACTTCTTCGCCGATATAGAGCATGGGAGCTTCATCACGTTCACCTTCACCGATGACGATGCGACCGCGCATATAGATTTTGTTCATCCGTTCGCGCATGGCTTCCACTGCTACTAGGTCAGCAGTGTTTTTTTCGCCTTTACCCATCCACTTTGAGGAGGCGATCGCTGCTTGCTCAACTACCTCAATAATCTCTAAACCAAGTGTATTTTCCACAGACTCTGCCCTCTCGATTGCTTGTCTTAGCGTCTTTTTATCAGCTATTTCAGTTTTCAAGTCTACCAAAGTGCGGTTACACCTGAGTCAACGACTTGGTTAGTCATCGTGTTAAGTTTTGCTGCTAGAGTTAAATTTCCTCAAATGCGTAGATATAAAACGAGGTTTTGTATAGATTGCTGCGTTTAATCACTCCTTTGGTTCTACTTACGCTAGGCTGAAGAAAAATCAAAAAATATTTCAGATTAATTTGAGATTAAATATATGCTGGACTTTCTTAATTCTGTTTTCAATCGTCACCCAGAACGGGTTAAAGCCAACGTAGAAATTTACACTTGGCAAACTTGTCCTTACTGCATCCGCGCTAAGATGCTGTTGTGGTGGAAAGGTGTGAATTTTACTGAGTACAAAATTGACGGTGATGAAGCAGCTAGGGCGCAAATGGCTGAACGAGCCAACGGTCGTCGTAGTGTCCCCCAGATTTTCATCAATAATCAGCATATTGGCGGCTGTGACGACCTTTATCGTTTAGATACTCAAGGCCAAATAGACCCTCTTTTAGCTCAAGCTTCTATTAGTTAAATCGCTCAAAAAGTAATTGGTGATTGGGTTGATATATACAACCCAACACCTTGTATATGTTCTGTTTTAGTTTGTTTAACTAGAGTTTAAATAAACAGCGATCGCCTGTGGTGGATAGTTAGGCGATCGCTCTGAACCACTTTCTGAAATATCCAACCACAGCAAATGTCCGACCAAACCTCCTCAATTGCTCGACTAAATTACCGTGAAGGCGTACCTTGATTAGGACTACCCGCAACAGTATCCTCTCCAGGCGCTTCTGGTGTAGCTGTAGGTCTAGCATCACTTTTTTCTGCATCACCAGTCTTGCGAATGTCCGAGTCAATCGGTGTTTGATAACCACCAGATGCAGTTGGTGTAGTTGTTGGATGATCAGAGTTTTCTTTTTGAGTTTTTGAACTTGGTTTATCGCTCATGATCAAATCCTTAAAATTTAATTCCGGGTGTAATTCTAATACATACCCTGATCCAAATTTATCTATCTAAAATCTTGTTATATTAAATTTATTTATCTATCTTTAGCATCATTCCACAATAAATTAAGCTACTCTTTTAGAAATACCCAACCTCAAATATACTCACTTTAACTTCCACGGGAACAATGACATACTTAGAAACGGCTGCACAATTTTACAGCGAAGTTGCTCAAACACCAGAAATTGGATTGTGTTGTGTCCAAAGTACACCCCTGCAATTACCAGGACTCAAAATTCCTCGAACCATGGAGGAAATGAATTATGGGTGTGGAACAACCGTTCACCCCAACGAACTTGCAAACCAACCAACTGTACTGTATGTTGGCGTTGGTGGAGGTTTAGAAGCATTACAATTTGCTTACTTTTCTCGTCGTCCTGGTGCTGTAATTGCCATTGAACCAGTTAAAGCCATGGGTGAAGCCGCAAGACGGAACCTAGAAACAGCTACCCAACTAAACCCCTGGTTTGACACAAGTTTTGTAGAAATTCGCACCGGAGATGCTTTTAACTTACCAATAGAGGATTCATCTGTAGATATCGTAGCTCAAAATTGTTTATTTAACATCTTTGAACCAGCAGACTTAACCCTGGCTTTGAAAGAGGCCTATCGAGTATTAAAACCAGGTGGACGCTTACAAATGAGTGACCCCATTGCTACCCGCACAATTCCCGCTCATTTACAACAAAATGAACAGTTACGCGCTCTATGTTTATCAGGCGCACTTACCTATCAAGAGTATACCCAATTAATTATTAATGCGGGATTTGGACAAATTGAAATTCGCGCCCGTCGTCCTTATCGGTTACTAGATACTCAAACTTATAATTTAAACGAAAATCTTTTATTAGAAAGTCTTGATTCAGTAGCCTTTAAAGTTGATATTCCTGAAGATGGTGCTTGTATTTTCACTGGCAAAACAGCAATTTATGCAGGAAAAGAATCGTTTTTTGATGATTCCGCTGGTCATATTTTACAGCGTGGTATTCCTGCCGGAGTTTGTGACAAAACAGCAGCAAAATTAGCAACAGTAAAACCAGGAGAAATTTTAGTTACTGATTCTACATGGCACTATAATGGTGGGGGATGTTGTTAACTAATTCAGAATTTAACTTTGATTGAACAATTCTTTTATTCAGGTATAAATCATCGTGGAAACGGCAATTACACCATTTACAAATAAACTTAGTTCCCCTTTAAACAAAAGAGAAATTAGTGTTTTACAAATTAATCTAGGAAAACGCTGCAATCTTGCTTGTAATCACTGTCATGTAGAAGCAAGTCCAAACAGAACAGAAGAACTTTCTTTGGCTGTTGTTCTAGAATTAATTGAATTGATTTATAAATTTCCAGAAATAGAAATTGTGGATTTAACTGGTGGCGCACCAGAAATGAATTATGGTTTTAAACCACTACTAGAAGCCGCAATAGGAGCAGATAAACAGGTAATTGTGCGGTCAAATTTAACAATTTATTTTGTTGATGGATTTGGTGATTTGCCAGAATATTTTGCCCAAAACCAAGTCCGAATTGTCGCCTCTTTGCCCTGTTATTTAGCTGATAATGTGGATAAAATGCGGGGAAATGGAGTTTTTGATAGTTCAATTAAAGCTTTACAATGGTTAAATAAAGTTGGTTATGGTAATAACCCAGATTTAATTTTAGATTTGGTGTATAATTCTCCACTACCCAACAGCCAAGACTTTTCTTTAGCGCCAGAACAAACCAATTTAAACAGGAAATATAAAACATTTTTGCAGGATAATTTTGGCATTGTGTTTAACAATCTTTTGACAATCACCAATTTACCAGTTGGTAGAACTAAATTTCATTTAGAAAAACATCAACTTTATTCCAGTTATTTAGAGTTCTTAGAGTTGAATTTTAACCCCGATACAACTGATAATTTAATGTGTCTTAATCAAATTTCCGTTGATTATTTAGGAAACGTTTATGATTGTGACTTTAACCAAATGATGAACTTACCAGCCAAAACTGGAAATGGCAAAAATATAACGATTAGCAAATTGCTAGAATTGGGTAATTTAAACTTAATGGAACAAGTACAAACCGCCGATTATTGCTATGGTTGTACGGCTGGTTGTGGTTCTAGTTGTAGTGGTGCTTTAGTGTGAATATTGGTAACTAGGAAAAATTTTCCTGGTGCAGGTTGGTTTTATTTTGCCCACATACTTAGGGTTTGCTGATAGCGTAGCGTGCCGTTAGGCATATAAACCAAAAACCTAGATATCTCAACAGTTTCAGGCTGAAAAAGTTGGAGAAGGTGCAAGTAATAAGCGATGAAATCATCAAAAACTGTTCGTTTATCCAGATTCGAGACTATTCTGATATACTTCTAATTCTTACTCCTGACTCCTAGCCCTAACGAAAAGACTTTTTCTGCAACCCCTACTTAATATTAAGTTAAAGTTCCTCACACCACATTATTACCAATTACGCCAACCACCCTTAACCTGATCTTTGAAACCGTAATTTTGAATCAATAATTGATATTCTTGACTACTTGACCAGCGATCAATTTCTCGCGCTCTCAAGACTGGAACAGGATGACTTAATTCAGATGTACGGGCTACCTTGACCATTTCACCTAACTCCGTTTTGCTAATATCATCATAGGCACGAGCTTGGGCGATAAAGGCATCTAGGTTAAGTTGGGGTGATAACTTAGGAGAACCACCAGCTAACTTCATTAATACAGACATCACCACCTGGGGATTTTGGGTAGCTAACAAAGCAGCGCGATCGCAAGTAAACTCAGCACAACGTACCCATTCTAAAAGTTGTGATTGGATAGCTTGAGCCAAAAAAGTGCCGATATTAGGTACAAATGCAGCCGCTAAAACTAATAAGTTCACAGGTGTTAAATAAACACTATGATCACACTTGAGATGTCCCAATTCATGGGCGATTACAGCTTGAATTTCCTCTGGTGTCAGCAGATCAATCAACGACGTATGTAGCACCACAAAAGGCTGTTTACCCCGCATCGCAAAAGTATAAGCATTGGGAGCAGGATGTTGACGAATATACAACTGGGGTGGTTCAATATCCAAGATTTTACAAGCATCTAACAACAACTTGTGTAAATCAGGAAGTTGTGTTTCACCTACCAAAATACTCGAAGCTATATTTTCTACATAAAAAATCTGTTCTACCACAGGACCGAGCAAATTCCGCACCATCATATCAATACCGGGAATTTGCTTGAGACTTGCGGTTGCTTCTAAGTCTAGGGGATGGCGAAATGAGTCAGCTTTTAGACCAACCAGTGGGGTTTTGAATAAAGACATGATTAGGAAACTAAATCTCTGAGGATATTATATCCCAGAAATAACCCGCAGCTAAATCGGCTACTTCTACTTCTGTAGCGATCGCCCCAAAAGAATATCAAAGAACCAAGAAAAAATTAAGGATACAAACCCCTATCAGTCAAAGCTCGCGCTACCCTACCCACACCTAGAGTATAAGCCGCTAACCGCAGATTAGCCATTCTAGCTTTCGATTCTTGAATTACTCGGCGGTAAGCCTGTACCATTAAATATTCCATTTCTCCGTTCACTCGTTCTTCATCCCAAAATACATAAGAAAGACCTTGCACCCATTCCAGATAACTCACCACCACACCCCCAGCATTAGCTAAAATATCTGGTAACACAGTTACACCTTGATCTGCCAAAAACTGGTTAGCTTCCAACGTCACTGGTCCATTAGCCGCTTCAACCACCATCTTAGCTTGTACCTGACTCATATTTTCTTCAGTAATTTGATTCTCTAAAGCCGCAGGAATCAACACATCACAATCTAAGGTCAGCAAATCTGCATTACTAATCGGTATTCCTTCCCCAAATCCCACTAAACTCCTACGATTTTCAGCGGCGTATATTTTCAAGGCTGGAATATCAAGACCATCTGGAGAAAATACCCCACCAGCACCAGTGGAAACAGCAATAATTTTTGCCCCTTCTTTATGTAATAATTCAGCCGCCGCACAGCCGACATTACCGAAACCTTGAATAGCAATTCGTACACCCACCAGAGATTTACCTTGGTCTGCTAATGCCTCACGGACAATAATCATTACACCCCTACCCGTTGCCATCTCCCTGCCCAGTGAACCGCCAATAGAAACCGGCTTACCAGTAACTACACCAGGTACAGAATGACCCACATTAACAGAATAAGTATCCATCATCCAAGCCATTTCACGGGCAGAAGTCCCCATATCAGGCGCTGGAATATCAACAGAGGGTCCAATATCTTTAATTAACTCACTAATATAACGGCGGCTAATTCTTTCCAATTCCCCCACACTATACTTTTTCGGGTCTATAGGTATTCCCCCCTTAGCACCACCATAAGGAATACCCAACAATGCACATTTCCAAGTCATCAACATGGCTAAGGCTGACACTTCCCGGAGAGTCACTGCTGGATGATAACGAATCCCTCCTTTGTAGGGTCCCAAGATATCAGAGTGCTGTACCCGATGACCAGCTAAAACTCGTATTTCACCATTATCCAGCTTGACGGGAATAGAAACTGTCACCACCTTACGAGGATGACTAAGGATTTCTACCACACCTTGATCTAATTTTAATTCTTTAGCTGCCCATTCTAAATAACTACAGGCTTGGTCAAATGGGCAAATATGCCCTGGAGAGTGGTTTTCTAGCGATGGGAGTGGAGTAGCAACCATAATATTTTCCCCTAATCGCAATATCTTGGCAAACTGAATATTTCATATATCAGTAGTGTATATCTTTATTCAATAAAAGGGAAGATAAAATTACCACATCTGAGAGAGGCAGGGGGGCAGGGGGCAGGGGGCAGGGGGCAGGGGAGGAATAATTAATTTATTACCAATCACCAATCACCAATCACCAATCACCAATCACCAATCACCCAATTGATAAGAAAGTAAAATATATAAGTCATATAAGAATTACATTCTTTTATATTTCTCGATTCAAGGCTATCATCAATTTCATTGCCAGAGGTGATAGTCATGAGTGAACAAATTTTAGAACAAGAAACAATTAGCACTCTGATCCAAGATAGAGAAATCGACTTAGAGGCAGCTTTTCGGGAATCTCATGTACAAGGAATACTTGATAAATTAGACCAGGAATTAGTCGGTTTAAAGTCAGTCAAGAACAAAATCAGGGAAATGGCGGCTTTATTACTGGTCGATCGCATCCGTAAAAGTTTGGGTTTAACTGCCGGTGCGCCTAGCTTACACATAACATTTTTAGGCAATCCAGGCATGGGTAAAACTACTGTAGCCATGCGGATGGCGGAAATTCTCTATCGCTTGGAATATATCCGCAAAGAAAATGTGATGTTAGTAACGCGAGATGATTTAGTTGGACAAGGTATCGGCCAAACTGCACCCAAAACTAGGGAAGTTTTAAATAATGCCTTGGGTGGTGTTTTGTTGATTGATGAAGCCTATACTTTATACCGTCCAGATCATCCAGGGGATTTTGGTTTAGAAGCAATAGAAATTTTAATGCAGGTAATGGAAAACCAACGGGATGATTTAGTTGTAATTCTCGCTGGCTACAAAGACCAAATGGAGAGATTTTTTCATAGTAATCCTGGAATGAATTCCCGGATTGGGCTACACATTGAATTTAATGATTACGGTGTCGATGATTTACTGCTTATTGCTCAAACAATATTAAAGGCACAAAATTACTGCTTCAGTTCTGATGCAGAAAAAGCCTTTCGAGAGTATTTAATTAAACGGAAAACTATGCCTCATTTTGCTAACGCTCGTAGTGTTCGCAATGCTATAGATCGGGCGCGGTTGCGTCAAGCTAATCGTTTATTGAGTAGTGGTAAGCTTTTAAATAAACAAGACCTAATCACCATTGAAGCAGTAGATATTCTGGCTAGTCGAGTATTTAAAGAAGGTGTTCCTGATTGCGATCCAGAAAATTAAAGGAGGCAGGAGTTGAAAGGCAGGAGGCAGGAGGTTTTTTTAGAGGGGGATTCAAACCCACCTATAATTGAAGACCGCCAAATCAAAAGATTGTGGCTCTTGACTTAAACCCAAATGGTCGATGCAAAAAGGCTTTATTCTTAATTAAAAATTTTCCCTTCTGCCTCCTGCCCTCTGCCTTCTGCCTCGCCCGAAGGGTTGTTAAAATAGGAGTTTTGGTGGGCATTGCCCACCCTACATTTTGATTAATCAGATTTTTTCATTTTGTCAATTTCTCTTTGCAATTCTTCAACTTTACGACGGAGTTTTTCTGCTTCAGTTTCCGCCGGTTCAGGGGTGACATTTACTGCTCCATTGGCGGGACTGCGCTGATAATTGCCTTGACGAATTTGCTGATATTCTGCTGATACTGCCCAATTGCGTAAATAATGAATACGTTCTACGGGGAAAGGATGGGTAAGCATAGTCCCTTGAACGCCAGTGTACATCAGGAATTTATAAATTTGATTTAATCCATCATCATCCAGCGCTTGATATTTTTCTGACTGCTGGATAAATTCTTGCAAACTACATTCATTGGCATATTTATTACTACCACCGGAAATTTTCATCATTGATGACATAACTGGGTTTAAATCATCTGTCACGAGTAAAGCTGCCCGATCCGCGCTTAATTCAGCTTTGCGTCGCCATTCAAAAAAGGCGTAAATTAAGGCTTGACTAACAAAATTGCCGATACCAAAGGTTAATTCACTAATGACGGAAGCAGCGCTCATCGCCCACATCGCCATTTGAATTAAAATAGTATGACCACATTTAATATGCCCTAGTTCATGGGCTAAAACTGCCCGAATCTCAGCTTCACTCAGTAAGTCAAGAATCCCTGTATTCATTACTATGTAAGGATTTTCTTGACCGAGAGCGTAGCTGTTTGCTTGGGGATCTTGGGAAATAAAGAGTGCCGGTTCAGGGGTTATGTCCAAATCGCGCACACATTCCCGAAATATCTGGTAAATGGTGGAATATTGGCGCGGACCCACTTGGATTGTGTTACCCATTAAATACACTAATTGGGGGCGCTCGTAGAGAAATTCTACAAATTTACGAGCAATTAAGTCAAATCCGGGTAAATTGCGTAATGCTTCCTCGGCTTGCTGATCTAATGGATGCCTGAAGGCTTCGCTGGAAATTCCTGTATAAGTTGGCATAATTTTAGAGGATAGGGCTTTGATTGAATTATCAATCACATTTGACTAATGACAACATAATAGAAATGGGGTGTGTAGAGATAGTAGAAATCACTTTATATTGGATAAAATAAACGTGTGATTGAGGCAGAAGTTCATTTATCATTACATAATTTCCTGCGATCGCAGTCGGAATTTCCTTCTTGGCCTCATCATCTGACGATGGCGAGGTTGGTAGCACGTGCTTTGCGTTTAGGACGCAGTGCTTTAATTCAAGTAGGGGCTGTTTGCGGCTATCAGGGACGTTATCGCACCAGTTTTGTCGCATCGGCTTTGATGTGGCATGGTCCGGTAATTATCGTTGCTCCTGAAGCTGTTCAGCAACGTCTACTAAAAGTGGAAATTCCCCGTTTACAGCAGTGGCTACCAACTAACAAGCCGATCAGAACTGGTGATGTTTGGCCTCATCCTGAGTTTCGCGGGTTGTTGTTGACTTCCCCGGAAGTTTGGTTAAAGGCGCAATTGACTAATAATCAGCATTTTCCCCCAAATATCCCGACAATTATTGATCAAGTTGATGATTTAGAAGATTGGGTGCGGGATCAACTAACTCAAAATATTACTCCTGATGATTGGGAGCAGTTGATGTTGGCTAATCCCCACCAAACTGAGGTGATCCGCGAAGCTAGGGTACAACTAACTCATGAATTGTTCAAACATCCACCTAATCCATATCAGTGTTATTTAATTTCTCAGCCAGAATTGGAAATTTTGCAACGTCTGTATTTAGAATTAGATCCTGAGATGAATATCTTCCCAGATGTTTGGCAAAATTTCTGGCAGCAATTCCCCCTAATTAATCAAAATCCTACCCCTCCTCTACTCTGGGCTACTCTAGCTCGTCGTCAAGGTTTATTTTCTCTACACTATGCACCGATTGAGTTGGCTAAAATTCTCTCTCCTATTTGGCAACGGCAACCTGTGGTGTTAGTTGGCGGTGCTTTAGAACCAGAAACAGAAGCTCCTTTATTTCGTCAACGTTTGGGTTTGGAAGATGTAACTTGTTTGAAGTTTTCTAGTGATAGTCAAGGGGAAGCGATTCAACTTTATGTTCCTTATAAGTTACCTTTGCCCAATACACCGGAGTTTCAACCGGCTTTTATTCACCAAGTACGGACGCTGGTGTGTCTGAGTGCAACTGCTCCCGGATTGACGGTGGTGTTGGTGGGTGATGTGCCTTTGAAGGCTCAGGTGGCGACAATTTTAGCTTCTGAGTTTGGTTCACGGGTGCAGGTAGAAAAAACTTGTTTGGATGAAAATGGCATTTTGGTGACTGGTTGGGAGTATTGGCGATCGCACCAATCGGTTTTACCATCTCCCCAATTGTTAATTATTGCAACTTTGCCTTTGCCATCTTTAGAAAATCCTCTGGTGGCTGGTAGGGTGGCTCATTATAAGCGATCGCACCAGGATTGGTTTCGTCTATACTTGTTACCAACGGCTCTGAATGAGTTGCAAAGAGCGATCGCACCTGTGCGCGAATCTCAAGGTATTGTGGCTTTGCTTGATAGTCGGGTTGTTAACCGCAGCTACGGTTCTCAGGTTCTCTCTGCTCTTAGTCCCCTGGCACGGTTAAATTATCTCGATCCCAGTCTGTTTTCTCACAATCATGATCAAGAAGATTCTATCTAAAATCAAAGTGGAAATTATATACTAAATAGTATAGCAGGAGTCAGGAGTCAGGAGTCAGAATTAAAACCCTGTTGTGAAACGAGTTGCATGAATGGTTTACGCCAATCTGCGCTAACAATTGATGTCCTAACCACCTTGGCGGTTGCTATAATTTACAAGCTTTTTGGGTGGCTAATTATGGGTGAAGCAAAACGTCGTAAAAGTAAATTGGGAGAAAAATACGGTCAAGATGAAAGAATTTTGCCGTGGGTTCCCATTACCAAAAGTCAATCTGAATTATTTGTGAGTTTGACCACTCGCGGGGCTTGGATTGGTATCGGGGGTATGGTGGTTCTTTGGGTGACTATCCGTTTTATCGGTCCGGCTTTCGGTTGGTGGAATGTGGTTTGATATCTTAACCCTTGGGGATTGGATAATAGACTTCTTGCAAAAGTCGTGATTTTCAAATTCTTCTTTGCGTCTTTGCGCCTTTGCGTGAGCCTTTCAAGAATCTTCTTGGCGACACCAAAGTATTTATGCAAGAAGTCTAATCTACATAATCATTAAATCCGTGTCATCGGTGTAATCCATTAAATCCGTGATTTGAAATTTAAATTGATGATTGAAGTTGAAAATCTGAGTAAAATTTACGGTTCTACTACGGCCATTAGTGATGTGTCTTTTAATGTTGAACCTGGTGAAATTTTAGGGTTTTTAGGTCCTAATGGCGCTGGTAAAACTACTACTATGCGAATTTTGTCGGGCTATTTACCAGCAAGTGGGGGAACGGCTAGAATTGCGGGTTTTGATATCCATGAAAATTCTCTGGCTGTTCGTCAACGCATTGGTTATTTGCCAGAAACTCCTCCTCTATACTCGGAAATGACGGTGGAGGGGTTTTTGGATTTTGTGGCACGGATTAAGGGGGTATCAGGGGGCGATCGCTCTCAAAAGGTACAAGCGGCTATCCAACGTTGTAATCTGGAGGAAAAGCGGCGGGTAATTATTCGCAAACTCTCTAAAGGATACCGTCAACGGGTGGGAATTGCCCAGGCGATCGTTCATGATCCCCCAGCGATTATTCTCGATGAACCTACTGTAGGTCTTGATCCCCGACAAATTATTGAGGTGAGGAATTTAATTAAAAGTTTGGCAGGTACACACACAATTATTTTGTCTACTCATATTTTACCAGAGGTGAGTATGACTTGTAACCGGGTGGCAATTATTAACAAGGGAAAAATAGTAGCTATAGATACTCCAGAAAATTTATTATCACAATTGACAAATGGCTCAGGATATGAATTAGAAATTTCTGGGGAAGAAACATTAGCTAAACAAGTCCTGCAAAATATTCCAGGGGTGAGTTTGGTAGAAACAATGATCATAGAAGAAGAGCGTGTTTCTTTGCGGGTAATATCCCAACCAGGGGTAGAACCAGGAACGGAGATCACCACAGGCTTAATTCAGGCTGGATTGAGTTTACATGAAATGCGTCGAGTGAGTGCTACTTTAGAGGATGTATTTTTGCAACTAACCACAGAAGAAAAAAATTTGCACACTGAAACAGGAGAAGACTGATAAATGGGTATAGTTTGGGCAAATATTATTGCCATTTATCGCCGAGAATTGCAGAGTTACTTCATTTCACCTCTAGCTTATGCGATCGCTGGAGTCTTTTGGTTTTTGGCGGGGTTATTTTTTGTGATGATTTTGCTTGGACCCGGTGGCATTTTATATACAGTTACCGCTTATGAGTTACAAGGACAACAATTAGGAGTACCAGTACCACCGATAGATGTACCTTACGAATTTGTCCGAGCATTTTTAGATCGAATGGGGTGGTTACTATTGTTTGTATTGCCAATTTTGTCAATGGGTCTTTATGCTGAAGAACGTAAACGCGGTACTTTAGAACTTTTAGCCACATCTCCCATTACCAACTGGGCGGTAGCCGTAGGTAAATTATTGGGAGTTTTGACGTTTTTTATCACTATGATTGTACCATTGTTGGGATTTGAAGCGATCGCCCTCAGCGCGTCCAATCCTCCCATTTCACCCACAATACCCTTACTCGGTCATTTAGGATTAATCTTACTAGCAGCAGCAATTTTATCTTTAGGAATGTTTATATCTTCTTTAACAGACAGCACAATTTTATCAGCAGTCCTCACATTTACTGTCGTTATATTACTATTATTCCTTGATTTAATTGCCCAAATCATCCCCGGTTTTATCGGCACAGCATTAGGTCATTTATCCCTACTTAAACATTACAACACCTTAGTTCAAGGAATCTTTGATACTCAAGCCTTAATATTATTTGCCAGTTACATTATTTTAGGGATTTTTCTCACAGCCCAATCAATTGACGCACTACGTTTTCAACGGCGATAATTAAACGCGATCGCCTATTGTGGAAAAGTTGAGGTTCTATTTACTCAAGTTGCTAGTTATCTAGTTGAGGTTGATCATTGGTAAGTAATTTTTTGTTTTAATCCAACACGGTTCAGTTGAGCCTGAAATTCTTTTTTAAACGAACCACAGAGGCACAGAGGACACAGAGAAATGAGAAGAACAAATTTTTGACTGAACTGTATTGTGTTTTAATCCTGTAAATCCTTTAATCCTGGACATCCTGTATCCCTTACGGGAGGCGTTAGCCATATCAGACATTTTCCCTAACTAGCAACTTACGTTATTTGTCATAATTATAAGGTCGTGTCCTTTGTAGGAACAATTAATATGTCTTCCTTGTCTAGGCAAATTTTACAAACGGTAGAAGTATTATCGACAGAAGATCAGCATCAGGTGTTGAGTTTTGTGGAATCTCTTTGGAGAAAACGTCAGAAAGCAATCACTACGTCTCTAGAAACCAATTCCCCCTCGTTTTTTGAGGTGGCTCAAGCTTCAATTGGAGCAGGGGAAGGTCCAGGCGATCTTTCAACGAATCCTGATTATATGCAGAGCTATGGTCAGTGATGCACTACGAGGTAATTGTTGACACAGGAATTTTACTGGCTTTGATTGACCGCAATGATGGCCACCATACTTGGGTAACAGAACGATTAAAGGAGATTGTTCCCCCATTATTGACTTGTGAAGCGGTGATTTCAGAAAGTTGGTTTTTGTTGCAACGGGTAAAGAGGGGGCGAGAGATTTTGCTACAATTGTTAGCTCAGAAACAGATCATTATTCGGTTTGATTTGGATGCGGAGTTGGTGACAACAATGGCATTATTAAGTCGCTATCAATCAGTACCAGTTTCTTTAGCTGATGTGGAGTTAGTACGAATGTCGGAGCTATATCCTAACAGTCTGATTTTTACTCTCGATAGCGATTTTCTCATTTACAGAAAGAATCGTGATCGCCTAATTCCTTTGCTTATGCCTCCATTCGATTCTTAATTTTTTATTTTATCAGTGCGATCGCTGTTATCTTATTAATTATTGGAAACTCACGTTCATGCAGTTAGTTTTGGCAGTTAGAAACCGCAGCTACAAAAACAAAGTCCACCTGCGTGGACTAAGAGAAAATTCAGAATTTGAACCCACGCACCATCTGGGTTTTGCCTGTGTAGCCGCGACTTCTAGTCGCCAAGGCTTTTTTGAAAAAAATCATAAATTAAATTACCCAATCACCCATGATTAAAAACAAACTTTGGAAACTATTATATTGGCTAAGTCCATTCTTTTTAGTTGCTGGATTAACAATTGGATTAGTCACAGAAAAATGGGGAATAATTCCCTTGATATTGATTATTTTAGCATTCCTCATATTTGGAACATGGATAGTAATAGAAAGCCGACAAAATAAATGGTGGAAACAGCGTTCTACCCAAACTACGACTAATGCCCTAGTAGCAACATTAGCAGTATTGACAATATTGGGATTAATTAATTTTTTAGGAACTCGTTATCACCTGCGGGTAGACTTAACAGAAACTCAATTATTTACCCTTGCCCCTCAAACAAAACAAATAGTTAAAACATTACCAGAAACAGTAAAAGTTTGGTTATTTACTACCGATAAGAATCCTTTAGATCAAGAATTACTAGAAAATTATCAACGACAAAGTGCAAAATTTAAATATGAATATATTGATCCTCAAAGCAGACCAGGACTAGCCGAAAAATTTAAAGTTAAAGACTTTGGAGAAGTTTATTTAGAATTTGGTGAAAAACGGCAATTAGTACAGACAATTAATAATGAACAAAGACTGTCAGAAATTAGATTAACTAATCGCTTGCAACAAATTATTAGTACAAACACCGTTAAAGCTTACTTTTTGCAAGGACACGGTGAACACCCACTTTCACCAGGTAAGAATAGTATATCAGCAGCAGTTCAGGGATTGAGCGATCGCAACTTCACCACCTCACCTTTAAATTTAGCAGAAAATCCTCAAATTCCCGAAGATGCAGCCGTTGTCATTGTAGCTGGACCGCAGCGAGAACTGTTTCCAGGGGAGGTTAAAGCCTTACAAGATTATCAAAATCGTGGTGGTAACTTACTTTTGATGATTGCCCCCAACACCGATCCAAAAATTGATAGTTTACTGCAAGAATGGGGTGTAAAATTAGATAATCGGTTAGCGATCGATATTTCTGGTGCAAGTTTAGGATTAGGTCCAGCAGCCCCTATAATTACAGAATACGGTGAACATCCAATCACCAAAGATTTTGGCAACGGTATCTCTTTCTATCCACTTACCCGACCTTTAGAAATTATCCCCATATCTGGAGTCGAATTTACACCCCTACTAAAAACCAAACCCTATCCCAGTAGTTGGGCAGAAAGCGACCAGCAAAGCGAAAAATTAGAGTTTAATGAAGATAAAGACCTTAAAGGTCCTCTAACTTTGGGTGTGGCATTAAAGAGAAGTTTAGCAATTTCACCAACTCCAATAACTTCACCAACTCCAACAACTTCACCAACTCCAACAATTTCCCCAACTCCAACAAAAGAATCACGATTAGTAGTTATAGGAAACTCAGATTTTGCCACAGATGGATTATTTGAACAACAATTGAATGGAGATGTATTTCTCAACTCCATAACCTGGTTAAGTCAGCAAGATCAACAACCCCTTTCAATTCGGCCAAAAGAACCAAGAAATCGACGCATTAACCTATCAAGTCTCCAAGCAAATCTTTTAACATTATCAGCCTTGTTGCTTTTACCATTAATAGGTTTAGCCACCGGCGCTATCATTTGGTGGAGAAGACGATAAAAGCTTTTCGAGTCCAATATAATGAATAAACTACCTTCATCTATAGGACTCCTATTTGATTTTTGATATATAGAACTCAGTACCTCGGTACATACTGAAAGCCCTGTTCCCTGCCTCAATGAAAAATATGGCTAACGCCACGCTACCCGTTAACGAAGTTCCTCTGAAAGAGGCAGATGAATCAAATCGGATCACTATATTTTAAACAAATAGGATTAAAAATTGCTGAATACAACAGTTAAACCAATACTTAGGGCTTGTTCAATAAATCTAAACCCGTTTATTAATAAGGGTTTCGATGGTTTTTGTCACAAAAATCTGATTTAATGTTTTTAGCTTAACCGACTTTCTATAATTCACCGTGTAATACACGTATATTTCCAAAATCTAACCAATAATAGTTAAAAAATAACATAAGCTACTCATAAAATTCAATATTAATACTTAATAATTTGAAGATTATTAAGAATCTTTATTAAAAAGGTAGATAATACATTTTGAGGTGCGGAATGTGGGGTAAAAATACTGTAAACTATATAAAAAACCCGTCCTCAACATCACAATGCAAGACTGGACAACTAACACCCAACTGCAAAATGGACAATATATCATTAAAAAAGTCATCGCTAGGGGTGGCTTTGGTGAAACCTACCTGGCTGAAGATACCGAAGAAAATAGATTAGTAGTGATTAAAACCCTCAACCAGCAACAACGAGAAAAACCAGACTTTGAGGATATACAAAAGAAATTTCGCAAAGAAGGATTATCATTAGCTAAATGTCATCATCCCCATATTGTCCAAGTTTACGACACTTTTTTAGAAAATGACCTTTGGGCGATCGTCATGGAACATATTGACGGGGATAATTTAGAAGCCCATATTAATGAATATCTTCAGAAAAATGCTTATTTATCAGAAACAGAAGCTTTGCGCTACATTAACCAAATCGGACAAGCCCTAGAAATTGTTCATGAACGGGGACTTTTACACCGAGATGTTAAACCAAGTAATATATTGTTGCGAAAAAAAACCAAAGAAGCGGTTTTAATTGACTTTGGGTTAGCGCGGGAATTTCAATTGGGAAAAATTAGAAGCATGACAGTGACGAAAACCGAAGGTTATGCACCTATAGAACAGTATGAACGACGTGGAGATTTTGGTTATTATACAGATGTTTATGCTTTAGCTGCGACATTATATACTTTATTAACTACTAGAGTTCCCATACCTTCTCATTATCGTGCTGAAGGTGATGCACATTTAGCACCACCGCGAAAATATAATCAGAAAATCAGTGAAAGGGTAAACACTGCTATTCTCAAAGGCATGGAGTTAGAACCTCAAAACCGTCCCCAAACTATGCGGGAGTTTAGAGAAATATTAGGTTTGGTCATTCGACCTTCACACCCTCAGCGTCTCCGGGAGGAGAGAAGAACTCTACCCCCTAGCCCGCACCCTGTAAGTGACGAGGGGGAACTGAAATCAGCCGTGGGAAAAGACTACAAAAAACTGCGTGACTTACTTGCTGCTGGAAAATGGAAAGAGGCAGATGAACAAACAGTGCTGGTAATGTTAGCAGTAGCAAAACGTAAATACCAAGGTTGGTTAGATATTAAAAATATTGATAAGTTTACCTGTGAAGGCATTCACAGCATTGACAAGTTGTGGGTCAAATACAGTAATGGGCGTTTTGGTTTTTCTGTGCAAAAGCGAGTTTATCAAAGCTTAGGTGGAACTAGAAACTACGACGAGAAAATCTGGGAAGCCTTTGGGGAAAAAATAGGATGGAGGAACGGAGAAAGATGGTTGTATTACAATGATCTTAATTTTGACATTGACACAGCACCAGAAGCCCACCTCCCTGGGGGATATTTGGTGGGTTTTGGGTTGTCTGGGAGGTTTTTTGGAAATTGTTTGTGGAGTTTTGGAGTTTTATGTGAATTTATTATTCTCTGGTGTTGAAACTTATCAATAGGACTCCAGATGTCCAATATTGGTTAAATCAAGATTTGCCCAGTAATCTCATTATTACAGGATTAACCCGATGAACACCAAGCTTAACTGTCCTGTTTGTGGATATCAAGAAATTGAAGGTGATACTTGCCCCAATTGCGACACAGACCTTTCCCTCATTCGTTCACTCCAACAGTTACCCCCCACAGAAAACCCTTGGACAAAGGGATTTGCTATTTTAATGTTAATGATCGGTATTATGGTAGGAGTTGCAGGTAGTTTTTTTATTTTGCAAACTCAATTTTATATTGCCACAATCCCTAATCCCGTGGTTACTGCCAATCCCACATTACCACCAAATGTTCCTATTAAACCACCAACACAACCAGAAATTAGAACTTATAGCATTCAAAAAGGGGACACTATAAGTTCAATTGCTGATAAATTTTGTGCTAAAGGCACTCCTTGGAATGTGATCATTGAAGCCAATCCCCAATTAATTGGTAGAGAAAATAAAATCGCACTAGATGAGGTGATTAAAATTCCTCTTAGCTGCAAGGAGAAGTTGGAGTGAATATCCTTGATAGTCTAAAGGAAGAAACTAAAAAGGCTGAAAGTTTTGCCGAAAAGCAGCAATTACGAGAAGCTGTAACTATTACGAAAAAGGTTTTAAAAGTTTGGGCTGAAAAGCCAGGTTTTTGGGAACGGTTGTTAGGTAAATTTTTAGTCGGTAATTTGGTAGAAAATCTGGAAGCAAAATTAATAATTTGGCAAAACCAAGTTACAGAAGCAGATAAATTAATTGCTAAAGCCAAGGTATTTTTACAGCAAGATCCAGGAAATCCTTTAGAAACTCAAGCCCTCACCAGTGCGATCGCTCTATATCAAAAAAGTAGTAAAATTATCTATGATCAGCAAGTTTTACAAGTAATTACTCAATGTCAAAATGAATTACAGCAGCGACAGCAATTTCTGGAACTGATTACCCAAGCCGAATCTCAACTAGAACATCTTTGGTTTAAGCAAGCGATCGCTATTTACGAAATAGCAGCTAAATTATACCCGACAGAGGACGTAAAAACTGCGATCGCTACAGCCCGAACCCACCTTCCCCAAGAAGAAATTTACATTGATGTCTTGCAAAGGGCAAAAAAGGCTGAATCTGAGGGAAGATTAAAGGGAGCGATCGCACTTTTAGAATCTGCTGTCACCAACTTTCCTCGTGTCGATGGCATAGATTTATTAAAAACATTTAAATCTATATATCAAGGGCGACAAAATTTTCGTCAAGGACTAAAATTAGAAAAATCAGGCAATTTTGTAGCTGCTAAATCCTGCTACCAAAAGGCTAAATTACTTTTACCAGAAACTACTAATTGCTGCATTAGATTAGGGTTGGTAGCAATTAAAATGCAAGACTGGGAAACAGCTTTATCTAATTTAGAAGGTATACCGGGAGAACAAGCTGCTTATTTAAGAGGATTTGCCCTAGCACAACAAGCAAATTTACAGTTAGCTGATCGAGAATGGCAAGACATATCTAATCCCATTATTCATCAACAAAAAGAAATTCTCCAACGCATTTCTGAATATCAACGCTTATCATCTTTAAACAAAATTGAGGAATTAGTTAAAGCTGGTAATTTTAAAATAGCTAAAATAACAAGTACAGAATTTCTTCAGAAGTTTGGCTTAGATCCTGTAGTAGAATCAAATTTAAATGAACATATTGAACCACAGTTAGCAGCAAAACTTTGGCAAAGTTCTGATTGGGAAAATATTGGTAATCAAGCTGAAAAAGCCTGGATAGAAAACCCCAATATTACTACTTTACATAATTGGGCAATAGCTACTTATTATCATACTCAAAATGACTCAAAAAAACTATTTGAGCTAATTTTTGCTCTGTCTACAGCAATGGCAAATTTAACCCTAGATCCCACCCTGCAAGATGTACCTTGGTTGGGGAGTCAAACTGTAGATTTTAACAACCTATCTTTAAAATTACAACAAAGCTTAGAAGCAGCCATTGATCAACTTAAAGATACAAATATTCAAGATTATTCACAACTGCGCGATCGCTACCGATTAGAATTAGCCACTCTTAAAATCATCGGTGAATCAGGAATGCAAATTAACAACTTATTGCTCACACCAGGTTGTTATCATCGTTTCCTTCCCCACTGGGAAAATAAAATTATAGATAAAATCCATCCTAGTAACAAAATACTCAGTTCTCTATATACCTCTTGGGGGTTAGCTGTAGCCGCTTGTTTACAAGGAGATATCCCCAGAGCAATCGAAGTTAAGCCCGATTCTAACATAGAAAGCGAACAGTTTGCTCAGAATTTCGTTAATTATCATGAAGGAAGTTATTACTTACAACAAGATCAATGGCATCAAGCAATTATTCCTTTAACCCAAGCAAAAGCCGAAATTCAAGATCAACTAAATTGGCAACAGGAACTAAATCAACTTTGTAAATCCCAGCGTCAAACAATTTCCGAATTTAGCGAACATTTAGAATTTGCTCAATTTTGGTATGATTTAATTAGAAGTGAAGATGCAGGTAGTTATTTAGCCGAATATAAAGCCGAAGAATTGCGTGATCAACTGATTAATGAGAAAGTTTCTCTATCCCAAGCATTGCAGCAATTGAAAATACTCAAACAAATTGATTCAGAAAATCCCGTTGTAAACGACTTAATAGAAAGTGTTGAACTTAGTCAAGAATTAGAAGAAATTGAACGCCTTTTTAAAAAACGTCAATTTGCAGAGATGGTAAGCAGTGCTAGACGTTCTCACCGCGAAAAAGTCCGCTTTATTGTAGCTGAATTTTTTATAGGTATATTAAGTAATGGGATTAAAGATGGTAAAATGGATGATATGGAATCAATTTTACAGCTAGGACATTGGGCTTATGAAATTTGTCCTGATGAACCAGCATTTCAAGAAATTTACCGCATCCTGGGATTATGTTAAATATTGAAAAGATTGGGTTAAATTAGAGAATATGTAGGTTGGGTTGACGTAAGGAAACCCGACAAACTCCTTAACCCATACCATTACAGCGATTTTTGGGTAAATAAACTACATTTTTCTGTCTCACGCAGAGACGCAGAGGCGCGGAGAGAAATCAAGAGTGTGGTCTAAATACATGAAAATTGCTGTAATCTCAGTCCCAACTCTCACAACTAAAAAATTTTATGATTTTAGTCACTGGAGCAACAGGAGAAATTGGTCGTAGAGTCGTGCGACTTTTGCGACAAGAACAGAAATCGGTGAGGGCATTTGTGCGTTTGAGTTCGCGTTACAGCGAATTAGAACACCGGGGTGCGGATATCTTCATTGGTGATTTGCTGCGAGACAAAGATATCCAGAAAGGGTGTCAGGGGGTGGAATATATAATTAGCGCCCACGGTTCTGACAGTGATGCTCTATCTTTAGATTATCACGCTAATATTGAACTGATTGATCAGGCAAAAGTCCAGGGTGTAAAACACTTTGTTTTCATATCTGTATTAGGTGCTGACCGGGGATATGAAGATGCTCCTGTGTTTAAGGCTAAAAGACAGGTAGAGCGATATTTGCAAGCTAGTGGCTTAAACTACACAATTTTACGTCCGGCTGGATTAGCATCTAATTTGCTGCCTTTAGCAGAACGGTTTCGAGAAACGGGTTTGTATCTGCTGATTGGTGATCCAAAAAATCGGACTTCTATTGTTAGTACCGATGATTTAGCCAAAATGATCGTAGATTCTTTGACAGTTGCAGATGCTCGTAACCAAATTTTACCAGTTGGAGGACCACAGATTTTATTACGAGAAGATATTCCTAAAATCTTTAGTCGCATCTTTAATAAAGAACCGATAGTAATTAACGCCCCACTATTTGCTATTGATGGATTACGAGGTACGTTGGGTTTATTTAATCCCCAAATAGAAGCAACTTTAGGAACTTATCGAACTCTGTTGGCTAATGAATTTTTCTGTACAGCAGAAGAAACAACTAATTTAGAAAGAATTTTTAACTTTCAATTAGAAACATTAGAAAGTTTTGTCCGTCGCTATTTAGCTGTTTAGCCCTACGGGAAGTCAAAAGTCAGGAAGAACAAAAGGGAGAAATATTAATATTAATCACAAACACGGATTTAATGGATTACACTGATGGCACGGATTTGAAGATTATCTAATCACCAATCACCAATCACCAATCACCAATCACCAATCACCAATCACCAATTCCCAATTCCCTATTAACAAATCTATGAAATACTCCCTAGCTGCAAATGCTGCTCAAGCACGTCAAACCAAAGAGCGATTTGCTAAACCAGAAGAACAATTATCTTATGAGTTGGGTAAAGCGGTACAGGATTTACCAGCACTATATACCAGATTATTGGCGGGAACAATTAGTATTGTAGTGTTTGGGGCGATCGCTTGGGCGCATTATTCACAAATTGACGAAGTTGCAACGGCACCAGGAGAATTAATTGCTGCGGCACAGGTACGGCCAGTCACATCTTTAGGCAATGGTTCTATTGTAGCAGTCAAGGTGAAAGAGGGCGATCGCGTTACCAAAGATCAAATTTTAGTGGAACGTGACCCCAATTTACAACAGAGCGACGTTAACCGTCTGGCGAAAGCTAGTAAGTTAATTGAAGAAGACTTACAACGTTTACAAGCAGAACGTACAGGTGGGACAATTGCAGGAACAAAACTGCAAGATGAACTGTTAAATTCTCGGTTGTTAGACTATAAAGCCAAACAAGTAGGTGTGGAAGCAGAAGCTAAACGTCAACAGTCATTAATTAGTCAAGCAAAAACCCGATTGATTAGGTTACAAGAAAACTTAGCTAATGCTAAAACCAGCGTTATCAATGCTCAAACTAATTTACTCAACGCGCAAACCATCCGTGATAAAGTGGAAAGTAACTTAGCGATCGCCCAAACTAGAGAAGAAAATCTCCGCACTTTAATCAAACCCGGTGCTTTACCCAGAGTAGATTATTTAGAAGCCCAGGAAAGACTAAATCGCGCCAACACAGATATTATCAGAGCTAAGGATGAAGTGACAAACGCCCAAAATCGGTTAACCCAAGCCCAAGATAAAGTCACATCCTTAGAAAAAGATATTTCCACCCAATTTCAAGAAATTCAACAAGCAGAACAAGCCTATAAAGCTGCCCGGAATCAAGGGTTAAGGCTATCCTCAGAGCGTCAAAGTGAAATTTTGACCCAAATCAACAGACGCAAAGAAGAACTCACCAATGTCGCCGGTCAGTTAGAACAAGCGAAAAAGCAAAAAGACGGAGAAACTATCAAAGCACCTGTCGCCGGCACAATTTACAAAATCAAAGCCACCAAAGGACCAGTTCAAGCCGGTGAGGAACTACTATCCATTTTACCCGAAGGGGAAGAAATGCTGTTAGAAGTCAAAGTTCTCAACCGTGATATTGGGTTTATTCGTCAGGGAATGAAAGCAAAAGTCAAAATGGCAACCTTTCCCTTTCAAGAATTTGGCATTGTTGATGGTACGGTTGCTCAAATCAGTCCCAATGCAATTCTTGATCAAGAATTAGGTTTGGTTTTTCCCACTAGAATTACATTAAGTAAACATTCTATTAATCTCCGGGATCAAAAAGTAGAATTTACGCCAGGAATGGTTGCTAATGCTGAAATTGTCACCCGCAAGAAGTCAGTTTTAACTTTTATTGTTGAGCCAATTACTCGCCGATTTAGTGAGGCTTTTTCTGTGAGATAAGTAGGTTGTCTTTGGGATCTGCCATTTTCCGGTAGAATGTAATAGACTAGGAGTTACGCACTGTACAAATTAATCATGATCTGCTTTCACTAAAATAGCTTGTTTCAGGTGACGACTAATTATATTTTTACCGATAAACTAGCCGTGGGGTAGGGGTTTAGCAGTGCCATTGGTGTCAACTTAGGCTCTAATCGTTGTCCCATAGCCGTTTTACCCCTCCCCTCTTGAGGGCTACCGTGTACACACAAGTCTTATCAAGATTAAATCGGCGGTTAGAAACCGCAACTACACAGGCAAAACCCACCTCCGTGGGTTAAAAATAAGTAGTTTTTCTTCAGTCCACGCAGGTGGACTTTGTTTGTGTAGCCGTGATTTCTAATCGCCAGGGCTTGTTTTGGGTAATCAGATCACTTGTGTGTACACCGTAGCCTCGCTTGCGGGGAGATTTTGCTTTAGCAAAAGCGAGGGTGGGGTTCTTCTTGATTGTTGGGGAACTGAATAAGTTTGATCTAACGGCATTATCAGGGTTTTACGTTAAGTTGACACCAATGAGCAGTGCTAAACCCCTACGATCAATATGGTTTTCCCGCTATGCATATTTAAGATTTTCTGTCAATGCGTAAGTCCTAAACTATTAAGCATGGTACGGTTTTAGGAATACTAAACTCTATTTAGTCGTTTGAACTATCACCTGAAACTCCAAGCTATGACTCAAGCCTCCGCTAATTGGTCTATTTTACTGCAACAATTATTAGATAGCCAGTCCTTATCCCGCACTCAAGCAGCAGAATTGATGCAAGGATGGTTAAGTGAAACAGTCCCCCCGGAATTAACGGGGGCGATTTTAATGGCGCTGAACTTTAAAGGCGTTTCTGCCGAAGAGTTGGCTGGAATGGCGGAAGTTTTACAATCTCTTTCAACCAAGGGAACAGAAATTAATTCCCCCTTACCATTTAGCCGTTATCCTTCCTTAATTGATACCTGTGGCACTGGTGGCGATGGGGCTTCAACCTTTAATATTTCCACAGCCGTGGCTTTTGTCGCTGCCGCAGCAGGTGTACCGGTGGCTAAACATGGCAATCGTTCCGCCTCTAGTTTAACAGGTAGTGCGGATGTTTTGGAGGCTTTAGGAGTTAACTTAAATGCTTCTAGCGATAAAGTACAAGCAGCATTAACAGAAGTAGGGATCACCTTCTTATTTGCCCCTGGTTGGCATCCGGCATTGAAAGCTGTAGCCTCCTTGCGGCGAAATTTGAAGGTACGGACTGTGTTTAATTTACTTGGTCCTTTGGTTAATCCCTTGCATCCTACAGGGCAAGTAATTGGGGTATTTGATCCTAAATTGATCAAAACGATCGCTCTCGCATTACATCAATTAGGAACAGAAACAGCGATCGCTCTCCACGGGCGAGAGAAATTAGACGAAGCTGGTTTAGGCGATATCACTGATTTAGCGGTGTTATCTAATGGTGAAGTGCAATTAACCACCGTCAATCCTCAAGAAGTAGGGATCACACCCGCCCCTATTGCAGCCCTGCGGGGTGGGGATGTGCAAGAAAACGCCGTCATTCTTAAAAACGTGCTACAAGGTAAAGGAACACAGGCTCAAGAAGATGCCGTCGCCCTCAATGCCGCTTTAGCCTTGCAAGTGGGAGGTGTAATTCCCCTATTTAACCATACCCAGGGTGTGAGTATGGCTAGGGAAATTTTGCGAAGTGGTAGCCCCTGGCAAAAATTAGAGAATTTAGTCGATTTCCTGGCTAATTAAACCCAAAAATTGCGAATTAGTAATTATTTTCTGAGTGGTTTTGGGGGCGAAATTCTATGACATTGCGTTTGATGGTAACATCATAATCACCGAAAAAGTCATGTCCTAGCAGTCCAGTCTCCAATTCTACCCCAGCGATCGCTACGGGAATTTTATTCACAGTCATCCCATCAACTGCCATCGAATCAACATAACCAACATCAAACTCCACCGCCTTAGAATTAACCGTATTCGCTTTAGCCTTGCCTACAGGTACTACACCCAAAGCCTCGGCTATTTTTTGGGTAATTACAGTCCCACTAGCCCCAGTATCAACAATCATCTCAAATCGCTGATTGCCATTAAAGATTACATCAATAACAGGTGTACCACTGAGCCGCCGTTTAATGGGGGCGATAAATACCTTGTTATTGGGGGTGAAACTGGCCGATAAAGGTGCAACAGGAGGGGGTGGTGAGATTGGTTGTACCTTTTTAATCGGGGCGGCCTTCGTTGTAGTCAATGGTTTAGGAACAGCAATGACTATGCTTTGGCGTTGAGTCACTGGGGATGCCACCTTTACAGGCTTTTTAACAGGATTAATTTGTTGTTGAGCCGATTTAATTTGCAGACGGTATTCAGCGATTTTGCTTTGGGCGAAGGGAAAATTAGGACTATCTCGCCGCACTTTTTTCATCAGGGCGATCGCATCCTGAAACTGACTGGCCACCAAATTCCAATCATCTACAGATTGAGCCGATTGGCTGATACTCAAAGCCCCAGCAGCTTTGTCTAGTGCCAACTCAAAAGCATTAGGCTGAGAATCCAAAGTTGCTTTTGGCTGAGGTTCTGGGCTAACCAATGGTGGTGCTGGCTTTCTGGGAGGACTAATTGCTGCCAAACTATCAATTGACCTCTGGCTACCAGTCACCCTCGTCTGTTTGTCTCCATTACAGGCAACACTCACAACCGCTAGACCACAGGAGAGGAAAATTAGGGCTGTGCGGGATAAGAAAGACTCAAGCATAGTTGATTTAAGTTTAACCGCCCTGGCTCTTTCCTAGTGTACTCCGACCAAAGAGAAAGATTATTTAAAAATCAAGATTTTTTATGAGGACTGACGCAAAAACTTCTCAAACTCTTATTTCTCTGCGTTCTCTGCGTCCTCTGCGGAAAGAAAAAAGAAGCGATCGCTGTTCCGTATAGCAAGGAAGCAGGGCGATCGCCAAAAATTAACTCCTAGCCAAGGAATCAATATATAGAACTTTAACTTTGATCCTACTATTCACGACTGTGGTGGTATCCCCCTCATTTGGAACAATTAACCACCAGTCAAGCATTCTAGACAATAAAAAACCCCCAGATATTCACCAGGGGAACTCAAAATTTAGGTTAGGCTTTGATTTTTAGACCTAAGCCGTTACTACTTCACCTTCCAAACGAGCTAATCTTTCTGCTAGGAGTTTTTCTAGAGAAACTAATGCTTTAGTAAAACCTTCAATCCCTTCTGAAAGTTTATCAGATGCCATCCGGTCAGCCGAGTGCATTTGCTCAAAGGTGGTTTTATCAATTGAGATTTTTTCAATAGATAAATTTGTTACCTTAGCAGGATCAAGTTTACGGGGTAGATCACCAGTGGTAGCTTGTAATTCTGACAATAAACCAGGAGAAATAGTCAACAAATCACAACCGGCTAGTTCAGTAATTTCGCCAAGGTTACGGAAACTTGCACCCATAACTTCGGTTTTATAGCCGAATTTCTTGTAATAGTTATAGATTGTGGTGACAGACAATACTCCTGGATCTTCAGCAGCAGGGTAGCTGTCCCGTCCGGTGTCCTTTTTGTACCAGTCGAGAATCCGACCAACGAAGGGAGAAATCAAAGTAATACCAGCTTCCGCACAAGCGATCGCCTGATGAAGACCAAACAACAAAGTTAAGTTACAGTGAATACCTTCTTTCTCCAAGATTTCCGCAGCCCGAATCCCTTCCCAAGTCGCCGCAATTTTAATCAGCACCCGATTAGGAGAAATACCCGCAGCTTTATATTGAGCAATCAAATCTCTAGCTTTCGCTAAAGTAGCTTCAGTATCATAAGATAAACGAGCATCCACCTCTGTAGACACCCGACCGGGGATAATTTGCAAAATCTTCAAACCAAAGGATACCGCCAAACGGTCAAAAGCTAAAGAAACTACCTGTGCTTGGGTCGCACCTGAACCCGCATCTTTTTTAGCTTTAAGTAAAGTTTGATCGACAATCTCCTGATATTCTGGCATCTGTGCCGCCGCAGTAATCAGAGAAGGATTAGTAGTAGCATCTTGGGGTTTAAACTGTTCAATCGCTTGGATGTCTCCGGTATCCGCTACCACAACAGTTACTTGCCGCAGTTGTTCCAGTAAATTTTTAGGCATAAACTACTCCGTAATTTTTTTTGGTTTAGGATTTACCCAATCCACTATTCTTTAAACACTTTCATCTTCCACACAATTCCGTTTTTGGCAATTTTTCTTAAGCATTGCCTAATTTTGTTGAATCAGCTTGTGCCTCAGCCCTATTCTAGTTCTGTTACACCGTAATTGGCTGTTCTATAGAATGCACTTTAATTAAACTTGTTGTTCCTGATTTGTCCGTTTTAGGGTACATCAGACCTGATAATTCAGCAACCATCAG